>NC_020294.1:300000-600000 GCF_000340795.1 Candidatus Kinetoplastibacterium desouzaii TCC079E
GTATATTTATATCTTATGCATTGCATGTTAGTAATGTTCAAGAAATAGAAGAGTTTTTTGACAATAAAACATCTAAGACTGCAACACATAATTGTTGGGCATTTAAGATTGGAGGATTATGTCGATTCAATGATGATAATGAACCTAGTGGCACTGCTGGTAAATCTATTTTACAAGCTATAGAGTTATGTAATATTGATCAAGTAGCTGTATTAGTTTCACGTTGGTTTGGTGGTATCAAGTTAGGGGCTGGTGTTTTAACTCGTGTATATAGAACTTGTGCTTCTAATTGTATTAATTCAGGTGTTTTTGTTGAATTAATAGATTTCATTTATTTAAAATGTAAGTTGGAAATTTCGTTTTTATCTTTATTAAGGGATAGGTTAAAGAGAAACGAGTTATACATATATTCAGAGAAATTTGAAGGTAACAGTGTATTTCTTATGTTAAAAGTACCCAATGAAAAGATTAGTTTAACAAAAAAAATAGTAAACGATATTACTAGGGGTGGTGTATATTGGTATGATATCTAGTAACATCGTTAAATTACATTTGAATTTATTTGTAACTATTAATAAGTTCGTCTAGTTTTTGAATAGATAATGACCCTGGTTTAGAGTAAACAATTTCTTGTTGTTTGTATATTACAATAGTTGGTATTGATTTAATTTTTAATGATGATGCTAGTTCTGGTTCCATATCTATATTTATTTTTGCAAAAACAATATCTTTATTCTTATTTGCAGCTTCTTCAAAAATTGGAGCAAAGTTACGGCAAGGTCCACACCATGGAGCCCAGAAATCTATAATTACAATTTCATTTTCTTTTGTAATTGAATCAAAAGTGTTTTTATCTAGTTCTATTAAATTCATATCTTTCTCATTTTAATATTGTTTATTAATATATAATTTTATGTAAGAATTCCTTCGTTATTATAAGTTATTTATAATTTTTTATGGTGGTAAATGAAAATTTATTTTTATGTGCGTATAATTTTACTACCATAAGTTAATACATGTAACTAATTGAGATTTATTAATGATTTTTCTTGGATTTGAAACATCTTGTGATGATACTAGTGTATCTTTATATTGTACTAATAGAGGTATTATTGCTAATTTAGTGAATAATCAATTTAATATTCATAATCATTATGGTGGGGTTGTACCAGAACTTGCTTCACGTGATCATTTGAATAAAATTTCTGATTTAACTAAAAGAGTTTTTGAAGACAGTGGTCTGAGTTTATCTGATATAGATGCCATAGCATATACATTAGGACCTGGTTTAAATGGATCTTTGTTAATAGGTAGTACTTTTGCTCAATCTCTTGCTTGGTCTATGGATTTGCCAGCTATACCAATACATCATTTGGAAGGGCATTTATTATCACCTCTTATTTTTCAGAAAAAGTTTAATTTCCCATTTATTGCTTTATTAGTTTCAGGCGGTCATACTCAGTTAATTGTAGTTAAAGAGATTGGTAGTTATAATATAATTGCTGATACATTAGATGATGCAGCAGGAGAGGCTTTTGATAAGACTGCAAAATTAATGGGATTGGAATATTGTAATGGACTTGAAATATCTAGACTGGCAATGTTAGGTGATCATACTATTTTTAATTTGCCAAAACCTATGTTTAATAGTGATAGTTTAGACTTTAGTTTTAGTGGTTTGAAAACTTCAGTTATGCTGAAAATCAAAGAATTAAAAGCACACAATAAGTTTGATAATTTAACAAAATGTCATATGTCATCTTCTATTCAGAAATCTATTATTGATATTCTTGTTCGTAAAAGTTATTTAGCTATAAAAAAGACAGGGATAACTAATTTAGTTGTTGCTGGAGGAGTTAGTGCCAATAATTTATTACGATCTAGAATGTCTGAGATGATAGAATCTGTTTCGGGAGATATTTATTTCCCACCAATAAATTTGTGTACAGATAATGCGGCTATGATTGCTTTTGCTGCATCTTTAAGAGTGCAGCATAATTTAATAGATTTAAAGAATTTAAAATATAATTTATCAACCAAAGCTCGATGGGACTTAAGATCCGTAAATGATATTTATATTTAGTATCAAATACTTATCTTATCTTCTACTTTTTTTAGTAGATTGTAAATATTATTTTTGTGACGACACACTATTATTATAGATATAATTACAAGAGAAATAAAAATAGATTTTTCCACATAAGTGAAATTTTTATTAAAAGCTAGGTAATATACAGGAGTAATTGTAACAGTTATTATTGATGCTAATGATGAATATCCAGATATTTTAGCTGATATTATCCATGTTATAATTGCTGTTATGGCTAGACATGGATTTATGTTTAGAAGAACACCTAAAAATGTTGCTACTCCTTTACCTCCTATAAATTTTGTAAATATTGGGTATATATGTCCTAATATAACAGCAATAGATATTATTCCTAATACTGAAGTTGAATTATCTTCAATAAACATTCTTGTTATTTGTAATGAAATATAACCTTTGGATATATCTGCAATAAGTGTTAGTGCTGCTGATGTTTTATTGGCAATTCTTAGCATATTGGTAGTACCAGGGTTATTTGATCCAAATTTCCTTGGGTCTTTTGTTTTCATAACCTTGCTAATTAGTATAGCTGATGGTATTGATCCTATTAAGTAAGAAATTAATATTAATAATAAGTAATTTATATTTAAAAAATTTATATGCATTTTATTTCTCCATTATAGTATTAATTTGTTTTTCATTATTTAAGTAGTTTAATTTATTTGGGGTTGTAATGCGTGTTCTTTTATCTAATGATGATGGATATACTGCTAAAGGCTTGAGAATATTGGCAGAATCTTTAAAAAAAATAGTAGATTTACAAGTTGTTGTTCCTGAGTCTAATTGTAGTGGAGTATCAAATTCTTTAACTCTTAACAGACCTTTGAATGTTAATGTTGATTGTAATGGTTTTTTTATAGTAAACGGAACTCCAACTGACTGTGTTCATTTATCATTAACTGGTTTATTGGATAAGAAGCCAAATATAGTAATTGCTGGTATAAATAATGGTGCTAATATGGGTAATGATATACTATATTCAGGGACTGTTGCAGCTGCAAGAGAAGCTTGTGTGTTTGGTATTCCATCTATGGCATTTTCATTGACAGGTAAGGGTTGGGAACATATAGATACAGCAGTGAAATTTGCCATTGTTTTAATAAAGAACTATATAAAAAATCCTATTAATGGTAAATTCTTGCTAAATATAAATATTCCTAATGTTCCTTCGAGTCAAATAAACGGAATTGTGATTACAAAATTGGGTAAGAGAGATCATTCTAAGGACTTAATTAGAGCTTCTAATCCTTATGGGGAAACAGTTTACTGGATTGGAGCTGTAGGATCTCCGATTGAGTGTATTGAGGGAACTGATTTTTATGTAACGTCTAGAAATTTTATATCTGTTACTCCTCTTCTTACTGGTGTAGATTCATCTGTTGTAGATGATAAGTCTATTTTTAACGAGTGGCTTTCTAATATTAAAATTTGAAATGCTTTTGTATTCTATTTTGCTGATTTATAATGTTTATTGATTTTATCATTATAAGTTATGTTGAAATATCTATACTAAATTTTACTAATTGTAATAAATATTCTTTTAATAGTTTGGGAAATGTTTAGAATCATTGTTTTTATTTCTTTTTTCTTATCTTTACCTTTCTTTTTATCTGGTTGTGTGAATCAAGATAAAAGAATAGCTAGAATTATAGAAGTATCTTTAGTCTCTTCTAGAGACATTTCTTTTTCTAATATTTACATAGTTGAGTATGGGGATAGTTTATTTAAAATTGCTAAACAACATGGCGTTTCATTAGATTCAATAAAAAATATTAATAATATTGTAGGTTCAAATATTAGAGAGGGTGAAGTAATATACATACCATCATTAAATTATAGTAATCCAATTAGAACAAATCGAATAAAACCCATAAAGAAAGACTCAAAGAATTTAGATAAGAGAATTGTTAACAAGATATCATGGTCATGGCCTTATGATGGTTGTATTTTAGAAAATTTTAGTGTTTATAATAGAGGTATAGATATTTCTGGAAATTTTGGAGATTATGTTAGAGCTGCGGCTGATGGGACAGTAGCATATAGCGGAAATGGAGTTAAGGGTTTGGGTAATTTGTTGATTATTAGTCATGATGATGGTTTTATAACTGCTTATGCTCACAACAGCAAATTGTTAGTCAGTGTTGGTGATACTGTAAAAGAAAATATGAATATAGCTAAGATTGGTAATAGTGGTACTGATTCTTGTAAATTGCATTTTGAAATTAGAAAGAATGGTTCTCCTATAGATCCATTAATATATCTTCCATTGAAATGAAAAACATATTAGTTTTTGATATTGAAACAATTCCAGATATTGATGGTTTGAAGAAAATAAGAAATTTTGATGATGGGCTTTCTGAATCAGAAATTTTTAATATGATTAGATTGGAACGTTTAGAAAAATTTGGTCATGACTTTTTACCATTGCATCTACATAAAATTATAGCTATTAGTTGTTTGTTTAGATATAAAAATGATTTAAAAATTAAAACATTAGGTAATATTTATGATAATGAAGAGAAAATTATATCATTATTTTTTAAAATCATAGATAGATATAACTCACAAATAGTCACTTGGAATGGATCTGGTTTTGACTTGCCTGTTATACATTATCGTAGTTTAATACACGGGATTTCTTCTGCTAGATATTGGGATACTGGTCATCATAATAAAGATGCCAAATTTAATAATTATATAAATCGATATCATAATAAGCATTTAGATCTTATGGATGTTTTAGCTAAATATAATGCTAGATCTAATGTGCCTATGGATGAAATAGCAAAGCTATGTGGTTTCCCAGGTAAAATAGGTATGGATGGTAGTATGGTTTGGGATTATTGGTGTAATGGTCAGGTAGATACTATTCGTGCATATTGCGAAACAGATGTTGTAAATACTTGGTTGCTATATTGTAGGTTTTTAATGTTAAAAGAAGATATAGATTTATTATCTTATAATAGAGAACTTATCTTATTAAGGGAAGAAATATCTAATCTTAGAGGAGAACATTGGGCAAATTTTATTAATTCTTGGGATACAATTTGAATGTTATTGTTTATCAGTAGTAGTTGTTTTATTTACATTTTATATTAAATATTAGTTTTGGAATTCATAAAGTGAGTGATATTTTAGAAGTAGAATCTATGGATTTAGAAGCTAGAGGAATATCACATAATAATGGCAAGGTAGTCTTTATTAATGGTGCTTTAACTGGTGAGAAGGTTGTAGTTGATATATTAAAATCAAAAAAATCTTATGATGTAGCAAAAGTAAGGGATATTTTAGTTAAATCTATATATAGAGTAGATCCTCCTTGTAAGTATTTTGGAGTTTGTGGTGCTTGTAGTATGCAACATCTTGATTATAAGACACAAATTGCTATAAAACAGCGTGTATTAGAGGATAGTATTTTACATATAGGAAAAACGAGACCTGATTTTATTTCTTATTCTATTCACGGTTATATATTGAAATATAGATATAGAGCAAGGTTTTCTATTAAATTTTTAATAGAAAACTATTCTGTTTTTATTGGTTTTAATGAACTGAATAGTAATAATATTGCTGACATCAATTCATGTTTAGTGTTACATGACAAGATAAGTGAATTAATAGTATTTTTGCGTGAACTAATTTCTAGTTTATCTATTGTTAGTAACGTGTTAAATATAGAAGTGTCTATGGGTGATAATTTGATTGTCCATTTGATTATTAGCTATTTAGGAGTTTTGAGTAATAATGATAAGATTTTATTGCAATTTTTTGAAAAGAAACATAATGTTAAATGGTGGTTGCGACAAAATTCTTCTCATGCTATTTGTCAATTGAATGAAACTAATGAAGTTGAATTATATTATTCGATACCTGAATTTAATTTGTTAATCAATTATCATCCTAGTGATTTCACACAAGTTAATCATGATATTAATAGGATTATGATTTCAAAAGTTGTTTCTTTGTTAGATGTTAAACCATTTGATAAAGTTCTAGATTTATTTTGTGGCTTAGGGAATTTCACTTTGCCCTTAGCAAGGGTATCTTCTAAGGTGTTAGGAGTTGATGTAAACCATTTATTAATTTCTAGAGCCTGTAAGATGTCTGTGTATTTTAAGTTAAATAATGTGGTTAGTTTTATGACTGCTAATTTATTTAATATAAATGTGAGTTGGTTTCTTAGAATAGGTTTTTTTGATCTTGTCGTTTTAGATCCTCCTAGGGATGGAGCATTTGCTGTATCTAAGGCTTTGTCATTGCTTCCTAAAAAACAATCACCAAGGAGAATTATATATGTATCTTGTAATCCGGCTACTCTTGCTAGAGATGTTAATGTTTTAGTATCAAATGGTAAATATACTATTAGGAGTTCAGGTATTATAAATATGTTTTCTCATACTAGTCATATTGAGTCGATAACAGTATTAGAATTATAATTTTAAATTGATATAAATTATTGGATATTATGTTTGATTTTTTTAGAGATAAATCTCGTTGGATAGTAATAATAATAACAATTTTAATTGTTCCTGCTATTTTCTTTTCTGGTGTGTACAATTACAATCAAACTTACAATAGTAAAAAGATTGCATCTTTAGGTAATAAAATTATTACTCTTGATGATTTTGAGAAAGCGTATTCTAGATTTATAGAAAGACTAATCATAGATGCTGGTGATCATATAGATGTGTCTTTATTTGATACCATTGATATGAGAAAACGTTTTTTAGAAGAGTTGATTAATTCCAATTTATTAAAATTAGCAGTTAATGATTTAGATATATCAGTATCAGACTCATCTCTACGTGAATATATATATTCTTTAGATTTGAGTGATGGCAATAATTTTTCCAAAGATAGTTATTTGAAAATTTTACATAATAATGGTTTGACACCAGAAAAATTTGAGAAAACTCAAAGGGAATCTCTTGCATGTAGGAAATTAATGAATTCTATTACATCTTCACCAATTGTTTCTAAAAAAATTTTGGATAGATATATTGATTATTTTTTACAAAATAGAGAAATTCGTTATATTAAATATAAATTAGGTGATTATAAAAGTTTAGTTTCTATAAATGAAGAAGATATGCTTCTTTGGTATAAAGATAATAAAAAATTATTAGAAATTCCTTTTAATTTAGATATAGATTATTTAGTATTAGATCAAGATAGTATTTTAGTAAATGAAGAAATAACAGACAATGATATAAATAATTTTTATTCTAAGAATAGTTTAATCTATGGTGAAAAACGTTCTTTTGATTGTATTTTTATAAATTTTGATGATAGTGACAATAAAAATATTAAGGATATTAAAAGGAGTAGAGCTTATAAAATATTTGAAACATTAATTAGTAATCCTGATAAATTTACTCTTTTTTTAAAAGAATTTAGTGATCCTAAAATAATTGATAAAAAGAATGATTTTATGTGGAGTAAAGAAGATATAGAAAATTCTTATGGTTCTTTTTTTGCAGATAGTGTTTTTAATTTAGATAAGAATCAAATATCTGATGTCATAGAAAGTGATGAAGGATTATATATAATTAAGGTCACAAAAATCAGTCATGAAAATATTCCTGATAAAAACTCTATAAAGGGGAATATGAAAGAAATGATTTTAAATCAGAAAAAAAATTTATATTTTGCTGATTTGTTATCTAAAATTAGATCTTCTGTTTATGAAGAAAATAAAGATTTAGCTTTTATGGCAGAGGAGTTTAAGTTAAAGATTCATTCTTTAAGAGGTTTAACACAGGACGGAAAAATATTAGATAATAATAATAAAGAAAGTTTGAATAGTTTTATTATAAATAATAACCTATTAAAAGTATTGTTTGATAGTAAATCTTTAATAGATAGAAAATATTCTAATATTCTTCAAATATCACCATCTATTTTTTTAATTATAAAAATAGTAAATGTCCATGATACTTATGTTCCAGAATATAACAAGGTGAGAGGTATTGTAAATAATTATGTTGTTCAGGATAAATCTAAAGATTTATTATTAAAGAAAGGTAATGAAGCTTTAGATGCTCTAAAAAACAAAAGAGATAGTATTTTATTAAAAGATTTTTCTAAGCCAATTAAAATATCTTTTAATGAATCAAATAGTGATTTACCTAAAGAGTTAATTGATTTGGTGATGAAAATGCAATTCTCAGATTTACCTTCGTATTTAGGTGCTCTTATAGACTCTAATTTTTTTATAGTTTCTTTAGATAAAATAGAAAGATTACCTAATTATATTTCACTTTATCAAGATACTAAGAATCTATTGCTTGAGAAGGCTGGTAAATCTGAATGGTTGTCTTTTATAAGATCATTACATGATCAATATAACTTAAAATTATTTGATAACGTTAATGATATTATAAATGTTACAATAGATTGATATTATTATCTTTATATACTGATAAACTGAAGTTTACTAGCCCAGCTTTTCCATTTCGAATAGCATGAAGGAAAGATGGTGTTTTTACTATTGAATCTGATTCAATATATACTAAGCAACCATCTTTTAGTATATTTGGGAGATAATGCCATATTTTTTCAAAATGTTCATATTTAAAAGGAGGATCTAATAATACTAGATCGAAATTTTGTTTCCTTTTTGAACAAAGAAAATCGATGGAATCTCCTTGATATATGCTGATATTATTTATGTTAATATTTTTGCATATAGTTTTAATAAAATTTACTGCTAATTTATTTTTCTCTACCATTTGTATAAATTTCACTCCTCTGGATGCTGCTTCAAATCCAAGTGATCCACTTCCAGCAAATAGATCAAGAATATGTTTGTTGGTAAAATTATGATTCCATTGATTGCTTATCCAATTAAATAGTGTTTCTTTGACTCGATTTGAAGTTGGTCGTAGTCCTTGAGCGTTTGGGAATTTAATTTTAGTATTTTTATATATTCCTGAAATAATATGAACAGAGTTATTCATCATGATAAATTTTTTTAAGCATAGAATTAATAATATTAAGAATACTGAATGTAATGAAGATAATACATTAAAAACTAATGATAAAATATTGGAAGAAGATAATATTTCCAGTATAAAAGAAATTGATAAATCATCATCGTTATTCAAGTCACTAAAAAAAAGTTTTTCTTATACAAGTGATAGTTTAAATAGATTATTCAAACGTTCTAAAATAGATGATAGTATGTTTGAGGAATTAGAAAATATTCTTATTATGGCAGATGTTGGTTTTGATGTTTCTGTTAAGCTTTTGTCATTATTAAGAGATAAAGTTAAAAAAGATAAAATAACTAATCCTAGTGATCTAAAGAAAGAGTTACGTATAATACTGACAGATCATTTGAGATCATTAGAAGGTAATTTTGTTATTAATTGTAAGCCTACCATTATTTTAGTTGTAGGGGTTAATGGTGTTGGTAAAACTACTTCTATTGGGAAATTAGCATCTTATTTTAAGTTAAATGGTTCTAAAGTTTTACTTATTGCTGCAGATACTTTTAGGGCAGCTGCTATAGAACAGTTAACAAAATGGGGTAATATAAATGATATTATGGTTTTTTCTAAGGATGTAAAGGATCCATCTTCTGTTGTCTTTGAAGGAGTCAATTTTGGGAAATCAAAAGGTTTTGATGTCATAATAGTAGATACTGCTGGCAGATTACCATCAAATGATAATTTGATGAACGAGCTTGTTAAAATTAAAAGAGTTATTTCAAAGATTAACGATAGTGATGATCAGGAAACTATTTTAATAGTTGATGGTAATCTTGGACAGAATACTATAAATCAAATATCATCTTTTGATAATGCTTTGAAGTTATCTGGTTTGTTTATTACAAAAATGGATGGAACTGCTAAAGGTGGGGTTTTAGCTGCTATTGCATCCAATAAAAATAGAAATATTCCTGTATATTGGGTTGGCATAGGAGAAAAAAAAGATGATATATTGCCTTTTGTTGCTAAAAATTTTGCTGAAGCTATGTTAGATGGATGATTTTTTGTATTATGTTTTCTACTATCAACCTTGAATAAGGTTAATAGCTTTATTAATTTATTATTTCTTTAAATCTTATGTTAAAAGTACCTAGTAAGAATTTATATAATTATAGTCAGATATCACCTGTTGAGGAAATTATTTCTGAATTACGTTCTGGTAGAATAGTTATATTGGTGGATGATGAGAATAGAGAAAATGAAGGTGATTTATTAATAGCCGCTGATTTTGTTACTTCTGAATCTATAAATTTTATGGTTACCTATGGTCGTGGTTTAGTCTGTTTGACTTTAACAGATAAATATTGTGATAGACTTGGTTTAAATATGATGACTAGTAACAATGGATCTCGTTATGGTACTAATTTTACGCAATCTATTGAGGCGACTGAAGGAATTAGCACAGGAATATCTACTGCAGATAGATCTCATACAATTAAAGTAGCCATCTCTCCTAATGCAAAGTCATCAGATGTAGTTCAACCTGGGCATATTTTTCCTGTTCGTGCTGTTTCTGGGGGGGTATTAGTTAGGCCTGGTCATACTGAAGCTGGTTGTGATCTCACTGCAATTGCTGGCTTAACCCCTGCTGCAGTTATATGTGAAGTATTGAATGAAGATGGAACAATGTCTAGATTGCCAGATTTGATAAGTTTTGCTAATAAGCATAGCTTAAAGATTGGTAGTATTGTTAGTTTAATAAAATATAGAATAGAAAAAGAAAGAATTATTAATAGATTTAATTGTTTTGATATAAATACTATTTTTGGTAGTTTTAAAGCTTTCTTTTATATAGACAATATAAATTCTTCAGTTCATACTGCTTTAATCTATGGTGATATTGGTGAAATTGAGGATGTTTTAGTATATATTGGTAATTCGTTATCTATTTCTATATTAGATGTTTTAAATTTCACTCATAATTCAAATGATTTTAGTATTAATAATTTATTGAAGAAGATTTCTGATAATTTGTCAGGTGTTCTGGTATTGTTGAATTGTAACTTATCTAATAATAATTTTATCGATTATGTGAATGATTTTCAAAAAATAAATAAATCTATCATTGATGATTTAAGTATGTTGGATTATGGAATTGCTGCTCAAATAATACGTGATATTGGTGTAAAAAACATAAAATCATTTGAAGGTGATAAAAGGATATTAAATATAGAAGAGTTTGGTTTTGTTGTAAAATAACTTTATATTTAATAATATTAAATTCTAATTTTGAAAAGTATATTTTTATGAGTATTTATAGATTTGATCCTAATCTAGATGGACGTAATCTTAATATTGGAATAGTATTATCTCGTTTTAACGAGGATATTGGTAAAATAGAATTAGATTATTGTTTGGATGAATTGTCTTGTTTAGGTGTTTCTGAGTCAGATATTATTTTGGTAACTGTTCCTGGAGCTTTAGAAATAGGAACAACTCTAATGCACATGATTGAGAATTACGAGTTAAATGCTTTGATTGCACTTGGTGCTGTTATTAGAGGAGAAACGTTTCATTTTGATATAGTAAGTAATGAAATGGCAGCTTCTATTGCTAAATTATCATTAGAAACTGGTGTTCCTATAGCTAATGGTGTATTAACAGTTGATTCTTATGAACAAGCTATAAGTCGTGCTCCTATTAAGGGACGTGATTGTGCTGATGTTGCTGTAGAAATGTCTAATTTATTTATTAAACTTAAATCATAGTTTAATAATGAAGTTTATAAAGGTTCTAAAAAATGTGCAAATTACAACGTAAAATGACATCGAGAAGAAGATCTCGTGAATTTGCCTTGCAAGGTATATATTCTTGGTTATTAACAGGATATGATATAAGCCACATTTTTAGTGATATGGTTTCTCATTTGAGAGAAATGGAAGATTTTAAAGAAGCTGATATTGAATGGTTTAATGTATTAATTTATGGTGTATTGCAAAATCATGATAATTTAATAAAAAAGATATTACCCTATTTAGATAGACCATTGAAATCAATATCACCAATAGAACATGCCATTTTACTTATTGGAAGTTTTGAGTTAATAGAACATTTAGAGATTCCTTATAAAGTCAGTATTAATGAGTCAGTAGAATTAGCTAAATCTTTTGGTGGAACTGATGGTTTTAAGTTTATAAATGGTGTGCTTGATAAATTAGCTAATAGTGTTAGAAATACAGAAATAAAGTAAATAATTATATTTAATTTAATATTTTTCAGTTTATAAAAACATATGTCAGAATTCGACATTATTAAAAAATATTTTTCTAGACCTGTTAAGCAAGATATGTTAGGGGTAGGGGATGACTGTGCGCTTTTTTCTGCTGCTAATGGTTTCGATATTGCTGTTAGTAAAGATTTGCTAATTGAAGATATTCATTTTTTTCATGATGTTGATCCTATATCTTTGGGTCATAAATCTTTAACAGTTAGTTTATCAGATTTAGCAGCCATGGGGGCTTCTCCATTAGCTTGTTTGCTTGGTATTGCTATGCCAGTAGCAAATGAAAAGTGGTTAGCAAAATTTTCAGAAGGTTTTTATAATTTATCTAATTGTGTTGGTTGTCCATTAATAGGTGGAGATACAGTTAGAAGTCAGCAAGGTATAATTATTAGTATCACTGTCCTGGGTCAAGTTCCTTTTGGTCAGGCTATTCGTCGGGATGGAGCGCAAATAGATGATGAAATTTGGGTATCTGGTGATTTGGGTAGTGCGGATATAGCTTGTCGTATTATTTCTAGCAAAATTGAAAATAATAAATTCTTATTGTCAAGAACTATAAACTCATTAGAATGGCCAAATGCAAGACTAAATCTTGGTCATTCTTTAAGAGGAGTTGCTAATTCTGCAATTGATATATCTGATGGTTTGATACAGGATCTTACTCATATACTTAATGCTAGTAATTTAGGTGCTTTTGTTTATTATGATAATTTACCATTTGATAATTTTTTATTAGATAGTCTTTCGAAAGATGATATAAAAAAATCTATATTAAATGGAGGGGATGTTTACGAGTTATGTTTTACTGCCCCTAAATGTCAACACAATAATATAATTAATATTTCTAAAGAACTTAATATTAAATTAAGTCTTATAGGTGGAATTGTTTCGAAAAGAGGTCTTGATATCATTTATAATGATGGTTCTATATTAGATAACATACCTTCTGGTTTTAGTCATTTCTAGTTTTTCTAATTTATAATAGTGAGATTTAATGCAGTATCGTCGTGATGTATATTTTCCTAATTTTTCTTGGATTTGCAAAAAACCTGTACGGTTTTTGGCTTTTGGTTGTGGTAGTGGTTTAATAAGACCAGCTTCTGGAACATGGGGTACTTTATTTGCTTGGTTATTATGGCATTTTTTTCTAAAGAATTTTAATGATATAGCTGTAGTTAGTTTTCTTGTGTCTGGTTTTATATATGGTTGTTTTGCATGCAATTATATGGAAATAGAACTAAATACACATGACCATGTTGGTATAGTTTGGGATGAGATTATTGCTTTCATATTAATTTTATGGGTATTTGATTCTTCCTTTTTGATACAAGGCATATCTTTTGTGTTTTTTAGATTTTTTGATATAATAAAACCTCCACCTATAGGATATATAGATAGAGTTTTTAAAAATGGTTTCGGTGTAATGTTGGATGATATTTTAGCTGCAATATATACTATAATGCTAGTTTTATTAATAACCAATTATATTAAATAATTTTACAAAATTTATTATTAATAATATTATTAATTGAGTCTCTTAGAGATTTTGCAGCAAAAGAGGCTGATTCCTTCCAGTTATCATTATTTGAGGCATATAAGATTGATCTGGAAGAATTGATTATAATGCCATTACCTTTTTGGTTTATGCTTGATAATACAGTTGATTTAATATCTCCTCCTTGGAATCCAATCCCAGGTATTAGTATTGGCATTCTTTCTCCTATAATTTTACGAACTATAGATAATTCTTTTGGGTAAGTTGCTCCAACAACTAATCCGAATTGATTATTTTTATTCCATTCTTTTGATACTAATTTTGCTATATATTCGTATAGTAGTAAACCATTATTTAATTGTAAAAACTGTAAATCTGATCCACTGGGATTAGATGTTCTACATAAAACTATTATTCCTTTATCTTTCCATTCCATATATGGGATTATTGAGTCAAATCCTAAAAATGGATTTACAGTTAAAGCATCAACTTTGTATCTCTCAAAAGCTTCTATAGCATAATTTTCTGCTGTGCTCCCAATGTCACCTCTTTTAGAATCTAAAACAATTGGAAGATTTGGATATTTATTTTTTATATAAGAGCATAATTCTTCTAATTGTTCTTCAGCTCTATTAGCTGAGAAATATGCTATTTGAGGTTTGAAACTGCACGCATATTCAGCAGTTGCATCTACTATGCCTATGCAAAAATCTAATATAGAATTCTTTTTGTGTCTGAGTTCATGAGGAAATAGGTTGGGATTAGGATCTAACCCTATTTGCAATAAAGATTTTGTTTCTTCGAATGATTTTTCAAGTTTATCTATAAATTTCATAAATCAATATATATCCTATAATTCATTTATTAAAATTAATTCTTATAACTATTGATATAATTATTTTGATTTTTTTCTCTAATTATTATTTTTTTTACCTTTGGAATGCATCTTATTGATTTAATTATTTTAGCAAGATGGTCTCTGCTTTTTACTTGTAATGTCATCTGCAATGAGGCAGTTGATTCGGAATCATTATACATATTAACTTGAATAATATTTGATTTTGCTTTTGTAATTTCAGAAACTAGTTTGTTTAATATTCCAATATCATTGTTAATTATTACACTTATATTTGCTTTCAAATGATCAGATGTTTTTGTATCCCATGATGCATTAATCCATTTTTCATTTGCATTATTTCTTTGAGTTATAGCTTTCTTGCAGTTGAATGTATGAACTATAATTCCTTGTCCTGGTCTAATTCCTGCTATGATTATATCACCTGGTAGAGGATTACAACAAGAGGCTAAATTTACTGAAGTGCCTTCTTTCCCGCTAATAATTATATTTGAATTTTGTATCAACATAATATCATTTATTGCTAATGCAGTGGATGATATTATTTCATTATCCGATAATATTTGTTGTGCTACTATATTAGGAGTTTTTTTTCCTAATCCAATATCTGCTAATAATTCATTAAGTGATTTATTATTGTTATTAATAATAATTTTTTCCCAGATTTTACTATTTTTATCTGGGATACCAACTCCGCATTTTTGTAAAAATCGATTTAGTAATTTTTCTCCGAATTTTATCGAGTCTTTAAATTTTATTGTATGTAAATAATGTCTTATTTCTGAAAGAGCTTTTCCTGATTTAACATGTTTAATCCATTGAATATTTGGAGAGGAATTATTATCTGTAATAATTTCAATCTTGTCTCCGCTATTTAGTTTTGTATATAAAGATATATATTCACCATGAATTTTTGCTGATATTGCTTTATTACCTATTTCTGTGCTTATCGCATAAGCAAAGTCTATAGTTATAGCTCCTTTAGGTAGAGATATTATCTTTCCTTTAGGAGTAAGTACATATACATCATCAGGGAAAAGATCTGTTTTTATATATTCTAGGAAATCTATATAATTAACAGTTTTATTATTTATATCTAATAAAGATTGAAATCTCTTTTGAGAGGATATTAGAGATTCTTTTTTATTGTTTTTATATGTTATCCAACGATTAGCTACACCATTTTCAGCTATATTATTCATTTCTATAGTACATATTCGAAATTTTATAGTAGTTCCGTAAGGCCCTATTAGAGTTGTATGTAATGATTGGTATCCATTGAATTTGGGAATTGATATATAATCCTTAAATTTTCCTGGGATGGGTTTATATAGTTGATGTATAGCTCCTAGAGCTAGATAACATTCTGATGTTTTTTTAACAATTAATGTTACATTATATATATTAATTATTTCTGAGAATATTTTTTTTTGTTCCAGCATTTTTGAATATATTCCAAATGTTGTTTTTTCATTATCATATTTAATTGTGGTTTTTATTCTTGATAAGAAAAGAGCATTAGATATATCTTTATTTATTCTATCAATTAATTCACGTTTATTTTCTTTAGATGAATTTATTGCTCTATTAATAATTTTATATCTATTCGGATAAATAGATATAAAGCACAAATTTTGCAATTCTTTAAAAATTATATTTAAACCAAGTCTGTTAGCTATAGGTGCATATATATCAATAGTTTCTCTGGAAATTCTTTTTCTTTTTTGAGAGTTAAGAGCATTTAATGTTCTCATGTTATGGAGTCTATCAGCAAGTTTTATTAGAATTACTCTAATGTCTTTTGCTGTTGCCAATAGCATTTTACGTAAACTAGCTACTTGTTGTTCTATTTTTGTTTCGAACTCTAATCTGTCTATCTTTGATAAACCATCCACTAATTTTGCAACTTCTGATCCAAATTTTTCTTCAAGTTCTTTTTTTGAAATCCCTTCATCTTCTATAACATCATGAAGTAGAGCAGCTGATATAGCTTCTGAGTCTAATTTCCAATTAGCGCATATTTCTGCTACTGCTATTGGATGAGAAATATAAGGTTCTCCACTATCACGTTTTTTATGATAGTGTGCCTTATATGCAAATAAAAAAGCTTTAATTACTAAATCATAGTCCTTTTTTGTAAGGTGCTGATGAATTTTATCTAGAATATTTAAGAATCTTTTTTCTTTTATTAATTTTAATTGATCATAAATATTAGATTCACTGCTATTTTCAGTATGTCTGAATAAAATTGCCTGGTTTAAAATATGTAGCATATAATTTTAGAACATACTAAGTTTTATTAAATCTTAATTATAAACAATAGATTTTATCCAGGTACTTTAAGAAGCATTTCAATTCCAGAAAGTCCTTTGCCTATTTCACGTAAAGCTAGTACAGTTGGTTTATCTTTAGAATCAATTTTAGGCATATGACCCTGTGCAAGTTCTCTTGCACGATATGCCGCTGCTAAAGTTAAATCAAATCTATTATTAATATTCTTTAAACAATCTTCTACTGTAATGCGTGCCATTTTATCCTAATTATAAAAGTTGATAGTTATTTATATATGCTATCATTTATATCATTGTTTGTAACTCCTAATTTTGTAAATAATTCTAGATTCTTAATAGCTTGTGTTTTATATCTTAGTTTTGTTGCTTTAATAATATGTCTTAAATCGCTTAAGGCCTTATCAAAGTCTTTGTTGATTACTAAATATTCGCAATCTTTAGCATATTTTACTTCTTTATATGCAGCTAAAAGTCTTTTGTTAATAGTTTCTTGAGTATCTTGAGCTCTTTGGATCATTCTTTTTCTTATTTCTTCAAATGATGGAGGAAGTATGAATATTCTAATGGAGTCTGGATATTGTAATTTTATTTGTTGTGATCCTTGCCAGTCTATTTCTGTAATTACATCTTGACCTGTTTCTAGTTTTTTATCTATAAAATATTTAGATGTTCCATAAAAGTTTCCATGAACTTCAGCATGTTCTAAGAAAACATTATCATTGCACATTTTTTTAAATTCATCTATTGTTATAAAATGGTATTCTTGTCCATTTTTTTCGCTAGAGCGAGGTTTTCTAGTTGTATGGGATATTGATATTGATATTGAAGAATCACTATTTAACAGTGCCTTTATTAAACTAGATTTACCAGTTCCGCTTGGTGCTGTTATTATAAATAAGTTACCATAATTCATATATATACTTTTAAGAAAGATTAAATTATTAATTTAACATGTTGGTTATTAGGTTATTATACTTTTAATTTGATTAAATTATTTCTAATGTTGTTATATTTGAGTTTGTGAACAATATAGTGTTATGGTGTTTATTAGTATTATTAAATTATATATTCTAATGTTATATAATAATAGTTGCTTTGTGTTGTGGTCATCCACTAATTAAATCTAGGTAAATATGTATGGATTCAATTTTTATCCCTAAAATGGAAAAGAAGAATTTTAGAAAACCTCAACCTCTTCCATTTATTCCTTTTGCAAAAGCTGATAAAGCAGTTGATTATTTAATAGAAATATATGATAGAAATACAGAATTTTTACGCTCTTCTTTTAAGAAAGAATTGTTTGACGGACAAGATCTTAATGTAAGAATCAGGGCCTATTATCCAGCGATAAGAATTTCAGTATCTAATCATGACATGATAGATTCCAGATTTTCCTATGGTCATGTTGCAGAGCCTGGAGTTTATCAGACTACTATTACAAGACCGAAGCTTTTTAAATCGTATTTAATAGATCAAATAAATCAATTAATTAAAAACCATAATGTTGAAATATGGATAGGTGAATCTGATTCTCCGATTCCTATACACTTTGCTTTTACTGATTCTTCTAATGCCAATATTAAATTTCAAGAAGGTAGTATCACAAATAAATTACTTAGAGATATATTTGATGTTCCTGATTTATCAGTTACTGATGATGCTATAGTGAATGGCACATGGAAAGTAAAGAAAGAAGAATCAAAACCATTAGCCCCATTTACAGCAGCGCGAATAGATTATTCATTACAAAGATTGCAGCATTACACAGCAACATCTCCAGAACATTTTCAGAATTATATTCTTTTTACAAATTATCAGTTTTATGTAGATGAATTTTGTGGAATGGCTAAAAAATTAGTAGATAGTGGTAGTGCTGGTTATACTGCATTAGTTGAGCCAGGAAATAAAATTATTACAAAAAATGATAATGATTTAAAAGACAATGGTTTCAAAATGCCTCAAATGCCAGCATATCATTTGGTGAGAGAAAATCATTCT
Organism: Candidatus Kinetoplastibacterium desouzaii TCC079E; assembly: GCF_000340795.1. Classification (NCBI taxonomy): domain Bacteria; kingdom Pseudomonadati; phylum Pseudomonadota; class Betaproteobacteria; genus Candidatus Kinetoplastidibacterium; species Candidatus Kinetoplastidibacterium desouzai. The sequence continues at coordinate 318,963 of NC_020294.1, forward strand.
GGTATAACTTTAGTAAATATAGGGGTAGGTCCATCAAATGCAAAAACTATAACAGACCATATTGCTGTTTTAAGACCTCATGTTTGGCTTATGCTTGGTCATTGTGCAGGATTAAGAGATTCTCAACGTTTAGGAGATTATGTCTTAGCTCATGGATATGTTAGAGATGACCACGTTCTTGATATAGATTTACCAATATGGGTTCCAGTTCCTGCTTTAGCTGAAGTGCAAGTTGCTTTAGAAAATGCTGTCGAAAAAGTTTCAGGTTTAAGTGGTTGGGAATTAAAACACATTATGCGAACAGGAACAGTTGTAACAATAGATAATCGTAATTGGGAATTACACGATCAGACAGAATTGGTAAAACGTTTCTCTCAATCACGTGCTATTGCTTTAGATATGGAATCAGGGACAATAGCAGCCAATGGTTTTAGGTTCCGTGTTCCATATGGAACTTTACTATGTGTGTCAGATAAACCATTGCATGGTGAATTAAAATTACCAGGTATGGCTAATGATTTTTATAGAACGCAAGTTAATAAACATTTAGAAATAGGTATTAAAGCATTAGAAATGCTTCGTGAAATGCCATCAGAGAGGTTACATTCTAGAAAATTAAGAACATTTATGGAAACAGCATTCCAATAGATTAAATGGTGGAGCGGAGGAGGATCGAACTCCCGGCCTTCGCATTGCGAACGCGACGCTCTACCATTTGAGCTACCGCCCCACTAAGATATGTAGTTAGTGATTTATTATATATATTAAATTAATTAATTTCTAGATTTATTAATACTGGTGTATGGTCTGAAGGTTGTTTATTTTTTCTTGGGGTTTTGTCGATAAAACACGATTTGCATAAATTTACAATAGATTTTGACGCTAATATATGGTCTATTCTAAGGCCTTTATTTTTTATAAAACTTAAATTTCTATAGTCCCACCAGCTAAATAAGCTAGAAGGTTGTTTAAATTCTCTAAATAGGTCATATAATCCTATATTAATTAATTCTTTAAAAAAAGACCTCTCTTCGTCAGATACAAGTATAGTATTTTTCCAAATATTTGGATCATGTACATCTGCATCTGTTGGTGCGATATTATAGTCACCTAAAAGAATTAAATTAGGATATTTTAATAATTCTTCAACAAGAAATTCATTCAGTTTATTAAACCATTGTCTTTTATATATAAACTTGTTACTTTCTAATGATTGACCATTTGGGCAATATATGCATATGATTCTAATAGATATATTATTCTTTATTGTTATTGATATTACTCTCTTTTGTTCATTGTCGTAATCTTTTAGGCCATAAGAAACTTCCAATGCTTCATATTTACTTATTATAGCAACTCCATTATATGATTTTTGTCCATAGAAATAGGATTTATATCCTACTTCTTCAAATGCATCATAGGGGAATTTATCGTCTGGAGTTTTTGTTTCCTGTAAACATAATATATCAATATTATTGATTAACAACCAATTAATGATTTGAGGTAATCTAAGTCTTAATGAGTTTACGTTCCAGGTGGCTATATTCATATTTTTAGGAATTTTATAATAAAAACAAACCTATAGAAAATTACTATTAATAGTATTTCTACAGGTTTGTTTTTACTGATCTAGTATTTGTAACTACATGTTTTTGATTGCGTTAGACAATCTACTTTTATGACGTGCAGCTTTATTTTTATGAATAATTCCTTTGTCAGCGATTCTATCTATAGTGCTAATAGTTTTTTGAAAAGTTTCTTTTGCTAAAACTTTATCTGTACTTTTAACAGCATGGATTACTTTTTTTATAGCAGTACGCAACATAGAGCGTAAGCTAGAATTATGTTTATTACGTTCCACAGATTGTCTAGAACGTTTGCGAGCTTGTGCTGTGTTTGCCATCTTAACCTAACTAAATAAAAATTATTTGATTGTAAATTTTCTAAAAATTACTTTTATATCAAGATTCGTTATAAGATAATTATATTAATAATTATACCCATAATAATAGTACCAATACTAAGCTATAAAGTCTATTCTAAACTATTTGTATTTGTGAGTATAGTTTTTCTATTTTATATAAGTAACTTTTATAAAATCTTTTAATCTCATACCGAATAAAAATAATAAAAAGGTATATAATAACATACCTAATGATATTATAGCTATAAATAGAATGAATCTGAATATAAAATTTGTTTGTAATCCTATCCAATCTATTCTACTATCACAATAATTAAATAATAAAGATATTACAAGTGATGCAGGTATTAATCTTAATAGAAAAACTCCCCATTTGTTTTCATAATAATTAAATACTTTAGTATTAATAAGTATTATCAGCATAATAATAGAATTAACTAAAGCTCCTATACTAAGACTTAGAGCTAGACCTACATGTTTATATATTGGCACGGTTATTAAATTTAGAATTTGTGATATTAAGAGTACAAATAAAGATATTTTTGCTGGTGTTAGTGTATTTTGTGTAGAGTAAAAGGCAGAAGACAACAACTTAGAAGACATCATGCCTACTAAACCTATTGAATAAGCCATGACAGCATATTTTGTTTTGTGGACATCTATTTCATTAAATTGACCATAATGAAATAGTGTTGTTACTAAACCAGTTGGTAATGTTGCCATGCAAATAGCCGAAGGAACAGCAAATATGATTACTATTTTTAATCCATTATTTAGTAATTTATTATATTGTATGTAATTTTTATTAGAAAATGATTTTGAGAGCTCAGGTAACATTACAGTACTTAATGCCATTCCTAATAAAGATATCGGAAGTTCTGTAATTCTATCTGAAAATGCTAACCATGTTAAACTTCCATTTTCTAACCATGTTGCAATATTAGTATTAATTAAAATTGATATTTGTGAAGCAGACATTCCTATTATCGCAGGTATCATTTTTGTTATTGTTTTTTTTACATTTATATCATTCCAGGCAACAATAAAATTTGTAGATAATTTAGGTGCTAGTCCAATCTTTATAATAGCTACCCATTGTATAGATAATTGTATAATTCCACCAGTTATTACTCCTATTGATAAAGCAAAAATAGGTTTTTCTAGATATTGAGAAAATAGTACACATGAAATAATCATTGAAATATTTAGAATTGCGGGAGTAAATGCTGGTATAGAAAATATTTTCCATGTATTTAATATATTAGAGGCAAGTGATGTAAAAGAGATTAATATTACATAAGGAAACATTATTCTTGTCATGGTTACGGTATATGCAAACTGTTTTGAATTCTTTGTTTGGTCGCATATTCCACTAGCTATTGTTTTTATTATTAATGGAGATGTAATAATACCTATAGTTGTTATTATTATTACACTTACTAGCAATATTATAGTGATCTTATTTATTAAGTCTTTTGTAGCTGTGTATTTAATAGAGTCTTTATTACGTACACTATTTATTATAGGGATGAATGCTTGAGAAAATGCTCCTTCAGCAAATATTTTTCTTAATGCATTGGGCACTCTAAAAGCAATCCAAAAAGAATCGCTGATGTAGTTAGCGCCTATCGTTCTGGCTATAAAAATATCACGTGCTAAACCAGTAATTTTAGACAGTAAAGTAAAAAAACTTACGGTTAGTATAGAATATAATATCCCTTTTTTCCTCATAATTTTTTACAATTTTATATTAATTGCTTTTATGACCAATGGTGTGAAAAAGATCACATACCATTGGTTGCTTCTTGATTCTAGTTTTTCATAGATTCTAAAATCTTTTCTTTAATTTCTTCTACAGATCCCAATCCTAATACTTTTCTATATTTTGGGGCAATTGACGGCTCTTGTTTTGACCAATAATAGTAATAGTCAACTAAAGGTTTAGTTTGTTCTTTGTATATTTTCAAACGTTTACGCACTGTTTCTTCATGATCATCCTCTCGTTGAATTAAGGTTTCTCCTGTTACATCATCTATATTCTCAATCTTAGGAGGGTTGAATTTAATATGATAACTACGTCCACTAGCAATATGTATTCGTCTACCACTCATTCTTTCTATAATGTTTTTTTCTGGAACATCTATTTCTATAATAAAATCAAGATGTATATTAGCATTTTTTAGAGCATCTGCTTGAGGTATTGTTCTAGGAAAACCATCAAGTAAATATCCATTCTGGCAATCTTTATAACCTAATCTAGCATTTACCAATTTAAGTATTATATCATCAGGTACCAATTTGCCATGATCCATTATTTCTTTTACTGCTGAGCCTAAAGATGTTCCTTCTCTTATGGCGGTTCTTAGCATATCACCAGTTGAAATTTGAGGTATATTGAAATATTTAGTCAATAATGATGCTTGGGTGCCTTTGCCGGCTCCTGGAGGTCCGAGCAATATTAGACGCATGAGTACTCCTAAGGAAAATATTAATATTGAAAGTTTTTATTAAAAAAGATACGTACAAGATACGAGATATTTATCATATTAATTCCAAATAACTTTTTTATTTTTTGAATGCCGTTTAATATACTTGATCCTATAGAAAGTATTTTGTTGCTAAAGATAATTTTTATATTATAAGCTTTCTTTAAAGATTTCTTGGAATCCAAATTATTAAATTTTAATTTTGGAAATTTTTGTAAACTCGATGAATGATCTACAACTATATTTTTGTAAAAATAATTAATTAATTTATTTTTCAAGTCGTATTGTTTTTTTATTTTTAAACAATATGGTATTTTGTTATTTAATAAATTAAGAATATTTATAATATTATTTATTAGTTCTTCTTTGTTTGTAAACGTAGATGTTTCATAGTTATTAGAGTATTTGTTAAGTGATAATATCAATGTTTGATAATCATTATTATAAGCTGTAAATATTTCTCTACTGTTATTTTTTACAAGATGTGATATTTTACATATCAAGAGAGGTGTCCTTTTTACTGCTTTCATTATCATTTGTGATTTAATAATATTTGTTAACGGTTCTTCAGATGAATTAATTGAGAATAATTTAGATAGAATTATAATAACAAAACTCACTTTTTTTTTCAATAAATTTATATTATTTATATATTACTTTTAAAAAATTTAGCTTTTTATGAATGGTTTTCATATAAGTTTTATTTGTAATATGCATTTTATTAAATTGAGTTTGTACGTTAGTTATTTCTTACAGTTCTAATAATTTAATTTATTATTGATACCATAAAGCACTGGAAGTGCATCTAATTATTCTAATTTTTTTATAAAATTATTATTTATCTAATATTTTCTATAAATAAATGCTGGAATAATAATTTTTCCATAAATATAATAGCTATATTATATATAATTAAATGCATTATTAACATCTCTTTTGAATTTAACTTATATGTTATTATGAAATTTGCTTATGAAGTCAGATAAATAATAATAAAACACATCATTTGATATTTGAGCTTCAACTTTTATTTCCCATAATCTTGAATCTTCAATCCCAGCATATTTTATAGCATCTTTTGATGTCATTAATATGATATCCGCAAATATTTGTGAAAAATTAGACTTTTCTATTTTGCTATGGTCATTCAGTTTTATATACGAACTAGGGTAGATATTATGTTGATTTAATGTTTCCATAAATCGTTCGTGGTTTCCTATTCCAGCTATAGCTACAATTTTTTTAAATTTATTGTTGTTTGCAAAATATTTTAAAGGTTTAACTATTTGGGGGTTTGTAAGATTATAGGCATTAGATGGTTTCAAAAACATATTTAGTTCAAAAGGTTTTTTGTTGTTTATGTTTATTGATTTATTATAAATATAATGTGGTACATTATTAATAATAGCATGAACAGTATTTAATCTATTTAACGTTTCTCTTAATGGCCCAGATGGAATAACTCTGCCGTTACCATATTTCCTATCATCTTGTACTATTATTTCAAAATCTCTTTCTAGAGCTATATGTTGCAAACCATCATCACATATTAGTACGTTTAGTGTATTGTCATAAAGCATCAAAGCTTTAGCTGCTTTTATTCTATTAGGATGAACAGAAATAGGAACACCAGTTTCTCTATTTATTAAAGCTGGTTCATCTCCAAAGATTTTTGCCGAAACTTTATTGTGTTCTACAATGGCATCTTTTCCTATTTTCACTCCATATCCTCTACTAATTACTCCAGGTTTCCATCCTAATGATTTTAGTTTATTGACAATTGATATTACTAGAGGAGTTTTACCTGTTCCTCCTATATATATATTTCCGACGATTATAGTTGGAATATTTGGTCTATATTTTTTTATAATTCCGTAATCATAGATCTTCTTTTTTATGAAATTTGTGGTGATTACTATATATGAAAATGGATACAGGATATTACTTAAAAGACCTTTCTTATTCCATTGATTTTGTATGAAATATTTCATTGTAGCAACATTAATATTATTTAAACATATTATATTACTAATTCTATATTAGTGTGTTTTATATTGGTGTATTGTTTATAGAAGTAATTTTGTATATGTATAAAATTTATATCCACAGAAATTGTGGATAATTCTGTGTGTAACTTTTGAGATTGATGATGATGATTGGTCTAATAGTAGATTGTATAATCTTTATACATATTCACGTGGATTTATGTTAAAGATTATATTTATCAGTATGTTGCTACGATTAATGTTGTTTTAATCTCTTTTAATGAAGAAATTCTTCTTAAAATAATTGATTTATATATGTTTTGTTGTCTTGTGGATATTTGCGTGTTTAGATATGAAAAATTCTTTTTTTGAATTCGATTCTTCTGTTAAAGAAATTTGGACTGTTGCTGATTTAAATAGATTTATTGGAAGTTTATTAGATAGAGAAGTTTCTTATGTGCTTGTAAAAGGTGAAATATCTAATTTTATTATAGCTACATCAGGTCATTGGTATTTCACATTAAAAGATAGTCATGCTTCTGTAAAGGTTGTAATGTTTAAAGGACAAACTTCTTCTATAGGTTTTATTCCTAAAGATGGAGATAAAGTTGAGCTTTACGCAAAAGCATCATTGTATATACCTAGAGGAGATTATCAATTACAAGCTAGTAGAATGAGAATTTCAGGTGTTGGAAATTTGCATGAAATATATTTATTGATAAAAAAACGTTTATTTGAAGAGGGATTATTCGATTCATGTCGTAAACGTTCAGTTAACAAAAATCCTAGTGCTATTGGAGTAATAACATCATTAAAAGCAGCGGCTTTAAATGATGTTATTTCTTCTTTTAAGAGAAGAGCTCCATATGTTAATTTAATTATATATCCATCACCTGTGCAGGGTGAAGATGCTCCTATTAAACTTATAGAACAATTAAATATAGCTAATAGAAGAAAAGAAGTTGATACTATATTAATAGTTAGAGGTGGTGGCAGTTTAGAAGATCTTTGGGCATTTAATGATGAGTATTTAGCTAGAGCAATTGGTAATAGTAAGATACCTATAATAAGCGGTGTAGGCCATGATATAGATTTTACAATAGTAGATTTTGTTGCTGACTTACGAGCTCCAACGCCAACTGCTGCTGCTGAACTAGCAAGCAATTCTCAGTTAGATATGTTGAATATTTTGCAATTATATTGTAATCGCATGCATAAAGTTCAAATGAAGACTATTCAAACGTATCAACAAAGACTAGATAAATTATCATTTCGTATTTCATCTCCATTAAATACATTATATAGCAAGAAAGATAAGGTTTTGTATCTTTTTAAATTATTATTATCCTTTGTTAAGGAATCACAGTCTAGTTCTTTGCAAAGAGTAAATTTATTAAAAAAATCTTTAATATATAAACTACCTAATATTAGTTATTATGATGATCTTGTGAGATCTTTATATTCTAGATTACAAAGATCTAGTAAATTATTAGTTGTTTCTAAAGATAGTTATCTATCTTCTTTGGTTTCTAGGTTAAATTTGCTAAATCACGATAATATATTATTAAGAGGTTATGCTTTAGTTGTAGATAAAGATGGTAAAATAGTAAAAAGTTCTGAGGCTTTAACTAATAGACAGGAGCTTGAGATTCAATTCTATGAAGATAAATTAGATGTTTTAGTAAATTTCAAAGACAAAAACACAAGTCAATGATATTTTTATTTTTAAATTTATATAGTTAGGAGTTTTATAATATATGAGTTATACATTGCCAAAGTTGCAATATAGCATGGATTCCCTGAGCCCTTATATTTCAAAAGAAACATTGGAGTTTCATTATGGGAAACATCATCAAACTTATGTCAATAATCTTAATAATTTAATATCACAGAGTGAATTGAGTAATTTGCCTCTAGAAGAAATTGTTAAGAAATCTTCTGGTGGTGTTTTTAACAATGCAGCTCAAATATGGAATCACAATTTTTATTGGTTGAGTCTTTCTCCAAATAGTTCAGGAAAACCAATTGGTAAGATTGCTAGAGCTATTGATGATCAATGGGGAAGTTTTGATTCTTTTAAAGACGAATTTAATAAATTTGCTCTTGGTAATTTTGGATCAGGGTGGACTTGGTTAGTAAAAAAACCAGATGGTTCTTTAGGTATAGTAAATACAAGCAATGCTGGAACTATATTGACAACTGAGGATAAGGCTCTCCTTACTTGTGATGTGTGGGAGCACGCTTATTATATTGATTATAGAAATGTTAGGGCAAAATATTTGGAAAATTATTGGCCTATAGTAAATTGGGAGTTTGTTGATAGTAATTTTTAATTTAATTCTGAATTGTATTATTTATTAACAAGTAATAATCTTTAACAAAGAGGTTAGTTGACTATAGTTTAGTAAAGTCTATCTAGCCTCTTTGTTATTAAGGAAATATCTTAATCATCCTAGTTTTTCAGATTCTAAGAATATGATTAATATTAGATGATATGTAAAAATAATTAATAAAAAGTTTTAAGGTTTTGTTATATTAAGTGCTTGTTTTCCTTTTGGTCCTTGAATAACCTCAAATGAGACTTTTTGTCCTTCTTTAAGAGTTCTAAAACCATCCATTTGGATAGAAGAAAAGTGTGCAAATATTTCCTCTCCACCGTTATCTGGAGTAATAAACCCAAATCCCTTTGCGTCATTAAACCACTTAACTGTTCCAGTTAATTTAACTTTGTAATCGTTACTAAATGTTTCGTTTGTACTAGACATGCATACAGCCTCTTTAAATCACATGCTTGTAGATAAATGTTATTTTTAATGAAAAAAATAATCATAAAACTATTCTTTGCATTGAATAATTAGATGTTAATTTTCTCAATAGTTCCATAATGCTATGTTTCCCTTTGTTTAGTCAAGTAAGCTTTTCAATACTTTTATAAATTTATGATAATAATTAGGTATTTTTTGCACAAAATACACATAAGATGATTTTTAGTATTTTATTGTTCATGATGTGAATATAGTTTTTAAATAATAGATACTAAAACTGAGCAATTAATTAAGCTAAGAAAGCTGGAGAAATTGATGTTGTAAAATTATATGTAAATTTTAATCGCAAATATAAACATAATTATATTAATTTTTAATTACTAGTCGACAAATTGATGAGAAAAACACTACAATTATAGATATTGATTTATTGTCTCTTTTTATAGGACAGTTTTAGTCAATTAATAGAAGTGATTATTTGGTTACAAGTTGCATTTAAAATACATTTTAGATGACACCATTTTTTCACATAAAACAACATATTTAGGATGTATATAGTATGCCCAAAATGAAAACAAAGAGAGGCGCAGCAAAGCGTTTTCAGTTTCGTAGTGATGGCTCTATTAAGCGTGCTCATGCTTTTAAAAGACATATTCTTACGAAGAAGAATACCAAATCAAAACGACAATTACGTGGCTCTACTGTAGTTCATAGCTCTGATATGAACTTAGTAAAAGCTATGATGCCTTATGCTTAATAATAACAATAACGGAGAATAATTATGCCTCGCGTAAAACGTGGAGTTACGGCTCATGCACGACATAAAAAAATTATAGATTCAGCCAAAGGCTATTTGGGACGTCGTGGTAATGTTTTTAGAATTGCAAAGCAAGCTGTTATGCGAGCAGGTCAGTATGCTTATCGTGATCGTAGAAATAAGAAAAGAACTTTTCGTGCTTTGTGGATTGCCCGTATAAATGCTGCTGTACGTGAACATGGATTGAGTTATAGTGTATTTATATCTGGTCTTAGAAAATCAATGATTGAGATTGATCGTAAGATTTTATCTGATATGGCTATTCGTGATAAAGATGGATTTGCATTTATTGTCCAGAAAGTTAAAGAACAGCTATAGTTATTTTTTTTACACGGATATAAATGTTTTATTTTATCCGTGTTTTTTTTATGCTTTTGAGAAAGATGACTTATTCATTAGATGATGTTATAAAAGAGGCGGAGTTGGAATTTAAAAATGCTAAAGATTCAGCTTCTTTAGAGAATTCCAAGGCTCGTTTTCTAGGAAAAAATGGTCTTATTACTACTTTTTTTAAACAACTTGCTTCTTTAAGTATAGATGACAAGCGGCAACAAGGCATTATTTTTAATAATGCAAAGAAAAGAATAGAGCAAATGTTAGTTGAGAAAAGAGAATATTTGCAGAAAATGGAACTTGATGCACGTAACTCGAATGAATTAATAGATGTAACATTACCCGGACGAGGTAAAATGATTGGTTCTATTCATCCTATAATGAGAACTCAAGAAAGGATAGAGAAGATTTTTCGTTCTATAGGGTTTAAGGTTATAGATGGCCCTGAAATAGAAACAGACTGGAATAATTTTACAGCTCTAAATAGTCCATTAGGACATCCAGCTAGATCTATGCAAGATACTTTTTATTTGGATTTTAAAGATCATAAAAATGATTTACCTCTTTTATTAAGAACACATACAAGTCCAATGCAAGTTCGTTATGCAACGAATAATAAACCACCGATAAAAATTATAGCTCCTGGTAAGACTTATAGAGTAGATAGTGATGCAACTCATTCTCCCATGTTTCATCAAATAGAGGGATTATGGATATCAGAGGAAGTTTCTTTTGCTGACTTGAAGGGTATATACACAAATTTTTTAAAATGTTTTTTTGAAAATGATAATTTATCATTACGTTTTAGACCTTCTTTTTTTCCATTTACAGAACCTTCAGCAGAAATAGATATGATGTTTAATGATGGTCCTAATCGAGGTAAATGGTTGGAAATTTCTGGAGCTGGTCAAGTACATCCAAATGTAATTAAGAACTTTGGATTGGATCCAGAAAAATATATGGGTTTTGCATTTGGTTCCGGTTTAGAACGTTTGACTATGCTGCGTTATGGAATTAGTGACCTAAGATATTTTTATGAGAATGATTTACGTTTTTTACAGCAAATTAGATATTAAAGTTGGTTATTTATAATGCAATTTCCTGAGTCTTGGTTGTTTTCTATGATTGATAAAGACATTAAATCTGAGGATCTATCAGACATGCTTACCATGTCTGGATTAGAGGTTGAAGATTTATCAAGCTTTGTTAATTATTCCCACGAAAATATTTTAATTGTTAAAGTGATAGATATTATATTTGAAGATTGTTCTAATTCTATAAGTATATGTTTATTAGATGATGGGTCCGGTGATGTAAATAAATGGGGAGTTTATTCTGGTATAGGTATAAAGATTGATAGTAAGGTTGCTTTATGTAGGGGCCTTATTATTCCAAGTGTTTTAGATAAGAATGTTGTAGATAGTTTAAAACAAAAACAATTTATTGGAGAGGTTTGTTTATTATCCTCTTTAGATAGAATTGATAATCTTAAAAAAATTATTGACAGTGGTATAGATTTTAAATTAGGTGATTATTTTTATAAAAATTTTAATTTAGGTGAAAAAATTTTTAATATAAAATTGACTCCTAATAGATCAGATTGTTTATCCATTTTAGGTATTGCTCGTGAAGTTTCTGCTTTGACAGGTGCTGTTATTAGGCATCCACAATATGATCTTATAACTCCTAATATATCTGATGTTATATCACCAAGAATAATTTCTGATGATTTATGTGGTCGTTACTCTGGTAGAGTTATACGTAATTTAAATACAAATGTTGAAACTCCTAATTGGATAAAGGAACGTTTAATTAAATCTGGTCAAAATTGTGTTTCTGTATTAATAGACATATCAAATTACGTCATGTTAGAAATTGGTGTTCCTTCGCATATATACGATCTTGATGAAATAGAAGGTGATTTAGTAGTTAGGAAATCCAAGAAGAATGAAAAGATCACTATATTGAATGGTAATGAATTGCATTTAGATAGTGGTATAGGTGTTATTAGTGATGATAATGATATTTTGTGTTTAGCTGGAGTGATGGGAGCTAAAAAAGCTTCTGTAAAAAATACTACAAGAAATATTTATGTTGAATCTGCTTTCTGGAAACCGGGTTTAATTTCTGGAGTGGCTAGGAAGTATAAGATAAACTCAGAAGCTGCTCATCGTTTTGAAAGAGGAGTTGATTATCTTGCAAATATAGATTGTCTTGAGAAGATTACTAGTTTGATAAAAAATATTTGTGGTGGTGATGTTGGTCCTATTGATGATGTTATTGTTGATTTACCAAAAGAAAAAATAGTCTCTATGAGATTGGATAGGTGCTGCCGTGTTTCAGGTGTAAATATAGATAAAAATATTGTTTGTGAGATTTTTAATAAATTAGGTATGTCTTTTAATGAACAAAATGATATTTTTTATGTTAATTCGCCTTCTTATCGTTTTGACATAAATATAGAAGAAGATTTAATAGAAGAAATTATTAGAATTTATGGTTTTGATAATATCCCATCATTACCACCAGCAACTGAAGCAAAAATGATATGTTTATCAGAAACAAATCTAGATAGACACGATTTTAGTAAACTTATGGTTTGTCGTGATTATCAAGAGGTTATTAATTATAGTTTTGTTCCTTCAGATTGGGAAGAAAATTATTCTGATAATCATGATGTTATAAAGATAACAAATCCTATTGCTAATCATATGTCTGTAATGAGATCAAGTTTGATACCTGGACTTGTAAAAAATGTTACCTATAATGCTAATAGACAATGTACTCGTATAAGATTATTTGAGATTGGTCGTGTTTTTAGAAAAGATTATAATGTTTTAGAAGATGAAAGTAATGTTGCTAATATTAGTCAACCAACTTACTTGTCAGGTATAGCATGGGGTAGTTTAGTAGAAGATCAATGGTCAGAACAACCACGTTTGATCGATTTTTATGATGTTAAATGTGATGTTGAGTCTTTGTTTGGTAAAAGGATATCTTGTTTGCGTTTCTATCCAGATATTCATAAGGCTTTACAAAAAGGCAAATGTGCAAGTATTACTCTTGATGGAAATCATATAGGATTTATAGGTGTTTTGAATTCTGCTTTAACTTTAGAAGCCGGTTTGATGTCTCCTCCTGTGGTTTTTGAATTAGATATGAAGTATTTAACTCAAATAAAGCTACCCAAAACAGAAATTATATCAAAACAGCCTTTTATTATAAGAGATATATCAATATGGATTAAGAAAAATATAGAGTTCCAGATTATTAGTGATATCATACTTGATACTATTAGTTCAAATAATGAGCTTTCTATAGTAAAGGATTTTAAATTGTTTGATATTTGGATTCCTAATAAAGGAAGTGAATATTTTGATTTGGGAGAGAAAAGTATAGCTTTAAGATTCTATTTGCAAGATAATATTACTTTAGATGAAGATAGAGCTTCATATTGTATGGATATTATTGTTAATAATCTTTCTAGAGAAGTTAATGCTCGAAGGCGTGTTTAGTTTTTAAATTTGCATTTGTTTTATTATTATGAATTCTAATACGGTTACTAAATCAGAATTAATTGATTTAATTTTTGAACGAGTAGGATTAAGTAAAAAAGAATCAAAGATTATTGTTAATGCTTTTTTTGAAGAAATTTCTAATTCTTTAGAAAGTGGGGAAGAGGTTAAGTTTTCTGGTTTTGGGGCTTTTAATTTAATTGATAAAAAGAAAAGGCCAGGAAGAAATCCCAAAACTGGTGAGTCTATTCCTATTTCAGCTCGGCGAGTAGTAGCTTTTCGTCCTAGTAGAGTATTGAAAAGAAATATAAATATGTAAATTTTTGTTTTTTAAGATTTTTAAATTTTTATAGCTTTTACTTTGTTTGGGATTACTAGATGAGAACAAAAGAATTATTACCTGCAGTTCCAATAAAAAAAATCTTTGATATCAATGAAGTTGTAGATTTATGTGATGTTAAACCACATATTATTAGATACTGGGAAAGAGAATTTATAAGAACAAAGTTTGGTGAAAGAGTAAAAAATCGTAGATATTATAAACATAGTGAAGTTATGCTTTTAAGAAAGATTCGTTATTTGTTATATGAAAAAGGATTAACTATTAATGGAGTTCATAGCATCTTAAATAACTTTAAAGATTTAGATTTTTTTAATTCTAATGATTTTATTAATTTTAAAGGTAATGATCTTATCAAGATTAGAGAAAAATTGCAGTCTACTATAAATTTGTTTAATAAAGTTCTTAATCGCAATTGTTAAGTTAAAAATTTATTTAGATTTTTATGAGTTTTTTATTAATTTATATTTGTTGTTTTAATTTTGATAATTATTGAATCTGTATAATAAAGACTAAAGAACCATAGGTTATAAGTTATTACTTTTAGCGTATTTTATTACATAATTTATAACATATATTCTTTTGAGTTTAGCAATTAATTTTGTGATTTTAATATATTGATTCTAACTTAATAAATAAATTTTATAAAATGTATAAATTTATTGTATTAATGAGGTATGTTTTTTATGCAGTTTTGTGATCAAGAAATTTTAATAGATGTATCAACTGCTGCTGTTGATACTGGTGGTTATGGTGTGTTTCTAACTGTTACTTCGGAAGGAGGAACGGAAGTGGATAATGTTTTTTCTTATCTTGGAGATTGTTCATCTTTGTTTGAAGCTAGAAATTTAGCAGAAATATTTGCAAAAAAATGGATAGATGAGAACATATTTCCATAAATTATGGATGTCTATTTTTTAAAATAATGATTATTATTGGTATAGAAAAATCTCTATTTCTAATACCAATAAATATAAAGAAATACATAATATTGAATTGATTTTAAATCATAAAATAATTGTTTTCACCACTATATGATTTAGTATAGAGTTTTATATATTTGAATGTCATATATTTTTTTATAGCAAATTAAAGTAAGATGTTTTTGATAGTATTAAATTTTAATTTTATTCTCTGCTGATTTTACTGTATTTGCTAATAACATTGCTATTGTCATAGGTCCAACACCTCCTGGTACTGGAGTGATTGCTCCAGCTATACCTTGTACTGAGTCAAAATTTATATCCCCACATATTTTGTTTTGATTGTCTCTATTAATACCTACATCTATTAAGATAGCTCCTTTTTTTATCATTGTTCCATCTACTATATTAGGTTTTCCTGTTGCTACTATTAATATATCTGCTCTTTGAGTATGCTCCTTAAGATTCTTAGTTTTAGAGTTACATATTGTTACAGTAGCTCCTGCTTGTAACAATATCATAGCTATAGGTTTGCCAACTATATTGCTAGCACCGACTATTACAGCTTCTGAGCCTCTTATATTGATATTTTCACTTTCTAGTAATTTTATGATTCCATAAGGAGTGCAAGGAAGAAACATTGGTTTACCAGTCATTAATAATCCAGCATTTATTACATGAAAACCATCTACATCTTTTTTAGGGTCTATAGCTTCTATTATTTTAGAAGTATCTATATGTGAAGGTAAAGGCAATTGTACTAATATGCCATTAATTTTTTCATCTACATTTAGTCTATGAATGTTTTTAATTAATTCATTCTCACTTATGTCATGAGAATAAGCTTCTTCTATAGAGGAAATACCTACTTCATTACATGCTTTAACTTTATTTCTAACATATATTTGTGAGGCTTGATTATTACCTACGATGATTACAGCTAGTCCAGGAGTTATATTTTTGTCAATTAATTGATTTACTTTATTCTTTAAATCTTCACGTATTTTTGCTGATAGTTTTAGTCCATTGATAATTTTAGTTTTCATTCTTAACCTTTTTAATAATAAATATAGTTAGTAAAAAATTTAGAAGAGCATTGATATTTGATAAATATATTTTTTATTTCTAATTAAGTATTTTGATATTAAGATTTATTCTATAATTATACAGTTTAAAATACTATTGTTAATTGTTAATATATACTGAGATTTTGTAATTAACAATTATTCTAATTAAAGATATTATTTTTTGATTTATATAAATCAGATGATTACTCTATATATTACCTTGGAAAGAACAGGAGAAATGTTATATGACATCTTTTAATCACAGAGCTGATAATTTAGAAGAAGTATATGAAGATGATGATAATCAGGAAAAACAAGAATGGTTAGATTCACTAAGAGCTGTTTTTCATACTAAGGGTTCAGAACAAGTTTCTTTTTTGTTGAAAAATTTGGTAGAAGATGCTAGGCGTTTAGGAGTAGAAGTTCCTTTTTCTTTAAATACTGATTATGTAAATACTATTCCATTGTCGTTACAATCTATTCATCCAGGAAATTTAAAAATAGAGTCTAGAATTAATGCTTATGTACGTTGGAATGCAATGGCAATGGTTGTAAAGGCCAATATTCATAATCCTGAAGATGGTGGTGGTTTAGGAGGACATATATCAACATTTGCTTCTTTAGCTACTATGATAGGATGTGGTTATAATCATTTTTGGAAAGCTGATAATAATACTGGAGGTGATTTAATATATTTTCAAGGTCATGCTTCTCCAGGGATGTATAGTCGTGCTTATTTGGAAGGTTTTTTATCAGAGGAACAATTAGATAATTTTCGTCAAGAAGTTGATGGTAATGGACTTCCTTCTTATCCACATCCTCGTTTGATGCCATCATTTTGGCAGTTCCCAACGGTTTCTGTTGGTCTTGGTCCTATAATGGCTATTTATCAAGCAAGATTCTTAAAATATCTACATGCTAGGGGTATAGCTGATACTAGTAATAGAAAAGTATGGGTTTTTTGTGGTGATGGAGAAATGGATGAACCTGAGTCTTTAGGTGCTATTTCTCTTGCTTCAAGAGAGGGGCTAGATAATTTAATTTTTGTTGTAAATTGTAATTTACAGCGTTTGGATGGTCCTGTTAGGGGTAATGGTAAGATTATTCAAGAACTAGAAAGAATATTCCGTGGATCAGGATGGAATGTTATTAAGTTGATTTGGGGTGGATATTGGGACTCTTTGTTGTCTAATGATAAAGATGGAATCCTAAAACGCATAATGGAAGAAACAGTTGATGGAGAATATCAGGCTTATAAAGCTAATGATGGTAAGTTTGTCAGAGAAAATTTCTTTGCAAAGCATCCTAAATTATTAGAAGCTGTTTCAAATATGAGTGATAGTGCTATTTGGCGTTTAAATAGAGGTGGTCATGATCCTAATAAGGTTTATGCTGCTTTTGAAGCTGCAAGTAAGCATTCAGGTCAACCCAGTGTTATTTTAGCAAAAACTATTAAAGGTTATGGTTTAGGATATTTTAGTCAATCTAAAAATGCTACTCATCAGCATAAGAAATTAGATATTGATTCTATTAGGGAATTTAGGGATCGTTTTGGAATACCTATACCAGATGATCAATTAAATGATATTCCTTATTTTAAACCTCCGGAAGATTCTCCAGAGATGAAGTATTTGCATGAACGTCGTAAATCTTTAGGGGGGTATTTACCAAGAAGACGTCAAAAATCTGATGAGAAATTTGAAATTCCATCATTAGAAATTTTTAGGCCAGTTTTAGAACCAACTTCAAGTGGAAGAGAAATTTCCACTACTCAAGCATTTGTTCGTATTTTGAATCAAATATTGCGTGATAAATATCTTGGGCCTAGAGTTGTTCCTATCTTAGCAGATGAATCTAGAACATTTGGTATGGAAGGGTTGTTTAGACAAATAGGTATTTATGCTCCAGGTGGACAGAAATATATACCAGTTGATAAAGATCAGGTGATGTATTATAGAGAAACTGTTGATGGTCAGTTGCTACAAGAGGGAATTAATGAAGCAGGTGCTATTAGTTCTTGGATAGCAGCTGGAACTTCTTATTCTACTAATAATAAAATAATGATACCTTTTTATATTTATTATTCCATGTTTGGGTTTCAACGTGTTTGTGATTTAGCATGGGCTGCTGCTGATATGAAAGCAAGAGGATTTTTATTGGGTGGAACATCAGGACGTACAACCTTAAATGGAGAAGGATTACAACATGAAGATGGACATAGTCATTTAATAGCGGCTACTATTCCAAGTTGTATTTCATATGATCCAGCTTTTGCTCATGAATTAGCAGTTATTATTCATAATGGTTTAAAGAGAATGATTGAGAACCAGGAGGATGTTTATTATTACATTACAGTTATGAATGAGAATTATTCTCATCCTGGTTTAATTGAAGGTGATGAAGAAGGTATTATTAAAGGGATCTATAAATTAAAATCAACTTCTGCTGATTTGCCAAATAGAGTTCAATTATTAGGTTCTGGTACTATTTTAAGAGAAGTAATTGCAGCTCAAGAAATGCTTGAATCTGATTGGAAAATAGCATCTGATGTTTGGAGTGTTACAAGTTTTAATGAATTACGTCGTGATGGACTGGAAGCAGAACGTTTTAATTTATTAAATCCAACTAGTCAACCTAAAGTTCCTTATGTGACACAGATGCTTTCTATGACAGAAGGACCAATATTATCTTCAACTGATTATATGAAATCTTATGCAGACCAAATAAGAGCATTTATTCCTAAGGGTAGAGATTATCGTGTGCTTGGTACAGATGGGTTTGGTAGATCTGATTTTAGATTTAAATTACGAGATTATTTTGAAATAGATCGTAGATTTATAGTATTAGGAGTTTTAAGAACTTTGGCTGATTTAGGTAAGGTTCCTCAAGATTTGCCTTTAATAGCAATTGATAAATATAAAATTATTTCAGATAAAACTAATCCTCATCATGTATAGGATGATAAAATATGAGTGAAGTTATAGAATTTAATATGCCATCAGTTGGTGATTCAAAGGAATTTCAGGTTATAGAAGTTATGGTTTCTATAGGTGATGATGTTTCTTTAGAACAGGGTATTATTACAGTGGAATCAGATAAATCATCCATGGAGGTTCCATCTCCTTGTGATGGTATAATTAAATCCATTAATGTCAAGGTTGGTGATAAGATATCAGAAAATTATTTTTTAGTATCCATAGAAAAGAAAGATAATAAGGAGATGGAGAAGAAAGATAATAATAAGAAGATTGATAATGATTTTAAGAAACAGAATGAGGTAAGAACAAATCAAATTATTAATAATGATGTTTTATTAGTAGGAAATGAGAAAACATCAACTAATTTGTTAAAAGATAATGAGATTAGTGTTTCAGAGGTTCTTGGAAAGGAAATAGGTATTTCTTCTAATAATCATTTTTCCTATGCTTCTCCATCTGTTAGAAAATTTGCTAGAGAATTGGGTGTTAATATTTCTTTGGTAAATGGTACCGGTAAAAAAGGAAGAATTACTTTCGATGATATTAATTCATTTGTAAAAAATAATTTAAATAATCCTTCTGTAACTAGTGGTGCTGAGTTATTTAATTTGCCTCCTTTACCAAAGATTGATTTTTCTAAATATGGAGAAATAGAACGAAAAGCATTAGGCAGAATAAAAAAAATATCAGGTTCAAATCTACACCGTAATTGGATGATGATACCTCATGTAACAAACAATGATGAGATTGATATAACTGATTTAGAAGATTTTAGAAATAGAATTAATCAAAACAATTCTTTGATGGAAGGAAAAGCTAAAATAACTATTTTATCATTTTTAGTAAAAGCTATAGGTTGTTGTTTACAGAAGTTTCCTGATTTTTGTTCTTCATTAGAAAATGATAATTTAATTATTAAACATTATTATAATATAGGTATTGCTGTAGATACTAATTATGGTTTAATGGTTCCTGTTTTACAGAATATTGATAAAAAAGGTGTTTTAGAGATTGCTTGTGAGATAAAACATTTATCACAAAAGGCCCGTGAAGGAAAACTGTTATCTAATGAAATGAAAGGTGGATGTTTTTCTATTTCTTCTCTAGGAGGAATAGGTGGGGTATCTTTTACTCCCATAATAAATGCTCCTGAGGTAGCAATATTAGGTGTTTCTAAATCTTCTTTAAAACCAGTTTGGGACGGAAAACAATTCATACCAAGATTAATAATGCCTATATCACTTTCTTATGATCATAGGGTTATCGATGGTGCTATGGCAGCAAATTTTAATAAGTATTTGAGTAGTATTATGAATGATTTTCGCCTTATTTCTTTATAGTTGATTGATATGAATAATATATATAGTGTAGTTGTTCCAAATATTGGTGATGTGAAGAAAGCTAAGGTTATTGATATTCTAGTCTCTATAGGTGATTTTGTAGAAAAAGATCAAGGTTTAATTACTTTAGAATCTGATAAATCAGTTATTGAAATACCTTCAGATGTATCTGGTAAAATATTGAATATTAATATTAATATTGGTGATGAAATATCTTCAGGTGTGGCTATATTGGAAATGGATATTAAAGATCAAATGGTTTCTAATGATGCAGATAAAATGGTTCCTAATGATGCTAAAATAGAGTGTCAAGTAGTAGTTATAGGTTCTGGTCCTGGTGGATATTCTGCAGCTTTTCGAGCTGCAGATTTGGGCTTAGATACTGTATTAATAGAAAAACATTCCTCTTTAGGTGGTGTTTGTCTAAATGTTGGCTGTATTCCAACTAAATCATTACTTTATCATACATCTATAATAGATCGTGTAAAGAAATCATCATGTTTTGGAATAAGTTATAAAGAGGATCCTGAAATAAATTTAGATGTTTTGCGTAAAGCTAATAAATCTATAGTTTCTAAATTGACTAATGGTTTAAGTAGCATGGCAAAATTACGCAAGGTTAAAGTTATTAAAGGAGTAGCTAATTTTATAGATAAAAACAATATTTCTGTTAAGTCTGATAATAGCGATTTAGAACAAATAATTCATTTTGAGAATGCTATTGTAGCGACAGGTAGTCATTCTGTAAAATTGCCATTTCTTCCAGATGATAAGAGAATAGTTGACTCTACTGGAGCATTGGAATTACCAACAATACCTAAAAAAATGTTAATAATAGGTGGTGGTATCATAAGTTTAGAAATGGGTACTATATATTCATCTTTAGGGGCTAATATAGATATAGTTGAATTGTCTGATGGTCTTGTATCTGGAGCTGATCGTGACTTGATTCAAATGTGGCATAAAAATAACGAACAGCGTTTTAATAATATCATGCTGGAAACTAGAGTTGTTAGTGCTGAATCTAGAAATGATGGGATTTATGTTAATTTTGAAGGTAAAAACTCTCCCAATATACCTCAAAATTATGATTTGATTTTGCAAGCTGTTGGTCGTAAACCTAATATAAAAAACTTAGGATTAGAGAAAATTGGTGTTCTTATTAGTGATGATGGTTTTATCGCAGTTGATAAGCAAATGAGAACTAATGTTGCTAATATTTTTGCTATTGGTGATGTAAATGGAAATCCAATGTTGGCACATAAGGCTGTTCATGAAGCTCATGTAGCATCTGAAGTTATATCGGGCAAAAAAACTTTCTTTGATGCTTTAGTTATTCCTTCTGTAGCATATACTAATCCAGAAATAGCTTGGGTTGGAATAACTGAGGATGAAGCTAGGGATAAAAACATTAAGATAAAAAAAGGTATATTTCCTTGGTTAGCATCTGGTAAGGCTATAGCAACAGATAGTGAAAATGGTTTTACCAAACTTTTATTTGATCTAGATTCTAAAAGAATTATTGGTGGTGGTATTGTTGGATCACATGCTGGTGATTTAATTAGTGAGATTGCTCTTGCTATAGAGATGGGTGCAGATATGGTTGATATATCAAAAACTATTCATCCTCATCCTACATTGTCTGAGTCAATAGGAATGTCATCGGAAGCTGCTATTGGAATATGTACAGACTTACCGCCTAATTTATTATAGATTAGTAAGTATTTTTTGAGAAATTGATTTATATTTTGGAATCTTGGAATGAGTTTTAATGAGATAATTAAAATATTTGATTTTTATATCCTTAAATTAAGCTGGATTCAAACTATTTCTAGTGTCGCTATCTTAATATTATTTTCTTTCTTAGTCCAATGGTTAATTACTCGTCTGTTTGTATTAATAACAGATAGAGTGATTATCTTAAGTAGTTATGGAGAATGGCATTCTGAATTATCAAGACGTAATATATATAGAAATATACTTCATGCAGTACCTTTTTTTGTAATATCAGAAGGTATTAAATTAGTTCCTAATATTGGTAATTTTGCTGAATATATATCTAGGATTACTAGTGCTATTATATGGATTCATGTGTTTTCTGCTTTAGTTGGATCTTTAAGTGTAGTGCAACATATGTATTCTGCTAATGCAAGATCTATTAAAGTATACATACAAGTATGTAAATTAGTATTGGTTGCAATAGGTATTATTTTGGTGTTGTCAGTATTAATAGACCGTTCTCCTTTATGGATGATTTCTGGTTTAGGTGCTTTATCTGCTGTTTTATTATTAGTTTTTAAAGATACTCTTTTATCACTAGTCGCAAGTACTCAATTAACAACAAATGATATGTTGCGCATAGGAGATTGGATTGAGATGCCTCAATCTAATGCCGATGGTTATGTTAGAGATATTGCTTTACATACAGTTAAAATTCAGAATTGGGATAATACTGTTGTTACAGTGCCAACTTATAAGTTATTTTCAGAGAGTTATCGTAATTATAGACAGATGTTTGAGTCTGGTGGGAGACGTATCAAACGTACTATTCTTTTGGATGTTACTAGTTTAAGAACTTTGAATGAATTTGAAATTAATGATTTAAGCAAAATAGATTTTTTGAATATTATTCCAAATTTTTCTAAAGTTCTTGTTAATCATACTATGAATATTTCTATTTTTCGTTTTTATGCTATTTCCTTTTTAAGGAATCATAAAGAATTGCGACAAGATATGCCTATGCTGGTTAGAATGATGGAGCAAAAGTCAGATGGTATTCCTATGGAAATATATTGTTTCACTGCTTTAACTGCTTGGGTTGAGCATGAGAGAATACAATCTGAGATTTTTGATCATTTTATTTCCGTTCTATCTAGTTTTAAGCTACGTTTGTATCAAAGACCATCAGGTCCTGGTTTTGTGGAAATACTGAATTAGTATTATAAATAAATTATCAGTTTATAATATTGGGTTTTATATAATGAATAATGTTAGAATTGCTATAGCGCAAATAAATTCTGTTGTTGGTGATATTGAAGGTAATTTTAATAAAATATTGGATTATATTAAAATATCCAATGATAATAAAGTTGATTTGTTAGTAACTCCAGAACTTGTTACGACTGGATATCCTCCATGTGATTTATTATTGAGGTCATCTTTTATAGATGAGCATAGTAAATATCTTAATTATTTAAATAATATTTTATTAGACTTTGATAATTTGTTCGTTTTGATAGGTCATATTCATTATGAGTCAGGATTGTTATACAATGCTGCTTCATTATTGCATAATGGTAATATTCTTGGTACTTATTGTAAGTATCAATTACCAAATTACTCTGTTTTTGATGAAAAAAGATATTTCACAAGTCAAAAAAAACCTTTTGTTTTTAGTATTAAAAATAAAGTTTTTGGTGTCATGATTTGTGAGGATTTATGGCAAGAAAGTTCTTTAGAATTATATAAAGAGTTAGAAATTGAAACTCTTATTACATTAAATGCTTCTCCTTTTTATATTGGAAAGGATCATGAAAGGTACTTAGTTAGTTCTAGAATGGCATCATATTTAGATTGTATGGTTGTTTATGCTAACGCTGTAGGAGGTCAGGACGAATTGATATTTGATGGAGGCTCATTTATTATTGACTCCATTGGCAACTATAATAAAAGATTTTCTTTTTGGAAAGAAGATTTTAGCTATTTCGATATACCAAACTTCAAAAATTCAAGTGTTAATATAATTAATG
Source organism: Candidatus Kinetoplastibacterium desouzaii TCC079E (assembly GCF_000340795.1). Taxonomy (NCBI): domain Bacteria; kingdom Pseudomonadati; phylum Pseudomonadota; class Betaproteobacteria; genus Candidatus Kinetoplastidibacterium; species Candidatus Kinetoplastidibacterium desouzai. The sequence continues at coordinate 343,185 of NC_020294.1, forward strand.
ATAATTCTGATATAGAATCTATTGAATCACAGGTATGGAATGCACTAGTTCTTTCTTTGAGAAATTATGTTACAAAAAATTCTTTTCCAGGAGTTTTAATAGGATTGTCTGGCGGAATTGATTCAGCTTTAGCTCTTGTGATTGCTGTAGATGCTTTGGGTTCTAGTAATGTGCAAGCAGTTATGATGCCAACTTGTTATACATCTGATATTTCTATTCAAGATGCTTCATTATTGGCAGATGTATTGAATGTAGAATATACTTCTATAAATATTAATGAATTGCTTTATTTATATAATAATATAATTAGTTCTAAAATGGAATATTCTGATTTAGCTAAAGAAAATATACAAGCTAGGATACGTGCTAATTTGTTAATGGCTATTTCTAATACTAATGGGAAACTAGTTATAACTACAGGTAACAAATCAGAATTGGCAACAGGTTATTGTACATTATATGGTGATATGGTAGGTGGATTTGCTTTGTTGAAAGATGTATATAAAACTATGGTTTACAAATTAGCTAAATGGCGTAATAATCAGAATCATATAATTCCAGAAAGAGTTATTCTTAGAGCACCAACAGCTGAACTGAGATTTGATCAAAATGATCAGGATGTTTTACCACCTTATGATGTTTTAGACGAAATTTTATATTTATATATAGAGCAAAATTTAACATTTCAACAAATTGTTTCTTATGGACATGATATAGAAGTAGTTAGAAGAGTATTAAAATTATTACGTTTAAGTGAGTATAAGAGGGGGCAGTCATCAATAGGTCCTAAGATTACAAGTTGTTCATTTGGAAGTGAGTGGAGATACCCAATAACTAATAAATTTTTAGATAATTAATTATTTTTATTTGGGATAATAAGCTGTATAACTAATTGTAGATTGCTAGCTCCATTCCATACATTAATGTCAAGTTTATAAACTGCTTTTATATGTTTATAATTTACTTCTTTATGATCAAAGCATATTGCATCAAAAATTTTGTTGTTTCTTTTTATGGATAATTTTAGATGTTTATCATTTATTAGTTTCTGAGATATAACCTCAAAATTATCTATAAAAACAGGTTCTTCAAATCCAGATCCCCATACTTGTTTTTTTAATAAATTAGCTGTTTCTACGTTAGCAAATTCTATTTCAAGTGATCCATCATTTTCTATAATTGCTTCAGGTTGATTGTTTTTTGTTAGATTTTTTACTATTTCTTCAAAAGCAAAAGTAAATTTCTGAAAATTATTTTTGTTAATTGTTAGACCAACAGCCATTGCGTGACCACCAAATTGTTTAATAACCCCAGGATAATTTTTTGATATTAAATCAAGAATATCTTTTATGTTAATGCCGTTAACGCTTCTTCCAGAGCCTTTGAGTTCTAAATCGTTTGAAGGAGCAAATGCTATTGATGGTTTCCAGTATTTTTCTTTTAATTTAGAAGATACTAATCCAACTATCCCATGATTCCAATTATCATTAGCAAGACAAATACTGTATTTAAGATCTGACCTATAAGTATTTATTTCTTTAATAGCTTGAAGGTTAGTTTTTTCTTGAATGTTTTTACGTTCATTGTTTATTTCATTTAGTTTGTTGGCTATTTTCATAGCTTCATTATAATCATTTGTGATTAAACAATGTATTCCTAGACTCATATCAGATAATCTACCAGCAGCATTAATTTTTGGTGCTATTGAAAACCCTAGATCTGAGGTGGTTGCATTTTCTATATTTTTATTAGATATTCTAAATAGAGCTTTAATACCTGGATGTGTATTATTTAATCTTATTCGTTTTAAACCTTGTGTAACTAGTAATCTATTGTTTTTATCTAATTTAACTAGATCAGCTATAGTTCCTAAGGCAACCAAATCTACTAATTCATTTAATTTAGGAGCAGTATCCTTATTATAAGTACCATTATTGCGCATTTCTGATCTTAAATGAATCATTAAATAAAAAATTACTCCTACTCCTGATAAATTTTTAGAAGGGAAATTACATCCTTGGTTATTAGGATTTATTATTGCTAAAGCATTAGGTAGTATTTTACCTGGTAAGTGATGATCTGTTATTATGACGTCAATTCCAATTTTTTTTGCGTACTCAACTCCTTCTACACTTGCTATTCCATTATCAACTGTAATTATAATATCTGGTTTGGTATTTGATTTTTCACATGCTTGTTTTATAATCTCAGGTGTCAATCCATAATTATTATTAAACCTGTTCGGAACAATAAAATCGACATTCCCCCCCATAGATCTCAGACCTCTTATTCCTACAGCACAAGCTGTAGCACCATCACAATCATAATCAGCTACTATTAAAATTCTTTTATTATTAATAATTGAGTTGGCCAGAAATTTACTTGCTTTTTCTATTTGATTAAGCTTTATAGGATTTAATAGACTTATCCATTCATAATGAATATCAATTAGTTGTTCTATCCCTCTAGATGATAATAATCTAGATAATAAAGGATGTATGCCATTTTCTATTAATTTTTGACTATGTTGTTGTTCTATATTTCTAGTTTTTAATTTAAATAAGCAGTCCATTTGTTTTTATTAAAGATATTAAAATATTTTAACCAATTTTTATTTTTTTTTATGACCAGTTCTAGACAACAATCATTTCCTAAAAGGATTAAATTAATATTAAATTTTGGCAAATTATCAGAATTTGAAAGTTCTTTAAAAATATTATCTAGTGATTTGAAGTTATCAATCCACATATTGTAGTTATTCTTATTATAAGATTCATGTAAATTCATAAATAGAATATCTGGTTTTATTTTATTTATATTCCATGGTTTTGCTCCGCCATAGAGCCATAAAAAATTTATAGGTGGCAAACCTTTAGTAATTCTATCTGTATTAATATTATGATTATTTAAAGTGATTCCTATTTCATTAAATAAATTCCTTATTTTCCTAGTTTCTAAGTCATATTTTAAGAAATTGTTTAATCCTTTTTCAAAAACAATAGAAGGACTGTAAGATTCAAATGATATATTTCTAGGTAAAAAAAGGCGCCATTTTTTAGGAGATATGAAATCAATATTAAGATTATAATTATTTATTGTTGGTTTTATACTGTTTAGTAGTAATAAACTTTCTTCTTTTTCTATATAAAAATTTTCTGGGTTTGTTAATTGCAAACCAGTTGAGTTAACTTCTACATTTAATAGTTCTAGTATCCATACTGGTTCCGAATCTTTATTCTTAGAATTTGAGCATAAAGGTCCTAAGGCTGCACTTAATAATTGATTATTTTGAGGTAAGAAACCACTATTTCTTATTTGCCAGGCTTCAAAAGGAGTGCAGCCGTATTCTAAAGATTTCTTATCAATAAAATTCACATGTGCCATTTGCAACCATTTATGGATGTAGCTAGTTTGTTTAATTATTAGTTCATGTATGTTGATTTTAAATTCTTTTGGTGGGATAAAGTTTGGAATAACAATAAACATTTTATTTGTATCAATATGTATTATACTAAATGAAATATTGTACAATTTTATATCTATTTAGGAAATTATTCATTTATATTATTGGTTGTCATCGTAAAAAGCGTATTAATGATGTTTTATGAATTTTGGTTGGCTATTAAATATAGTGGAATATTAAGTTTTAGAAATAGGAAGCGTGATAAGTTTCTTTCTTTTATTACTATAACTTCTGTCCTTGGAATTGCAATTGGAGTTGCATCTTTGATAGTTGTTCTCTCAGTTATGAATGGTTTCCAGAAAGAAGTTAGAAATAGAATGCTTGCAGTAGTTCCACATATCGAATTGTCGATTCCAGGTCTAGATTATAGTGATTTCCATAATGAATATCAAAAGTTTAGCGATTTTATATTACATGATGATAATATAAAAAGCTCAGTTCCATTCTTGAATTCCCAGGCTATGATTTTAAAAGAATCAAGATTAATAGGAGTACAGGTACAAGGTATTAATAGTAATTTTATTGATGCTTATTGTTTAGATAAGAGTTTATTATCTGGTGATTTTCATAACCTAAAAGATGGATGTTTTAATACTATTATAGGATCTGAATTATCAAAAATGATGGATATAAATGTTGGAGATACAATTTTTCTTGTAGTTCCTTGTTTCTCTAGTAATTTATCTGGATTTACTCCTCGTTTAAAAAAATTTAAAATAGAAGGAATATTTTCATCTGGATATTATGAATATGATTCTAATGTTGTATATATAAGTATTAATGATGCAAGTAAGTTATTTATAGATAATGCAAAAAATGGTATTCGTATTAGTTTGTATGATGTTAGTTTAGCTCCTATTACATCATCTTATCTAAAAAACAATTTGCCTTATTATTTTAATATAGAAGATTGGTCCAGTACTAATAAATTTTGGTTTGATGCAGTTCAAACAGAAAAACGAATGATGTTCTTGATCTTGAGTATTATTATAGCTGTTGCAACATTTAATTTATTTTCTTCTTTGGTCATGTTGGTTACTGAGAAAAAATATGAAATATCTATATTGAGGACATTTGGTGCTAGATCTATTAATATTTTAATGATTTTTCTATTGAATGGATTATTTATAGGTTTTATTGGAACTGTTGTTGGGGTATTGTTTGGGGTTGTTGTTTCAAACAATGTTGATCAAATAGTTTCTTTTATTGAGAATATATTCCAAATAAATTTATTACCTAGAGATGCTTACTTTATAGATAAATTACCACATGATATCAATTACACAGAAGTTTTAAAAATTTCTGTTATGTCTATATGTATGTCTTTAATTTCTACTATATATCCTACTATTAGAGCATTGAAATTTTCACCAGCACAAGTTTTAAATCATGTTAGATAATATAGTATTAAAAGCTGATAATATTTGTAAAACTTATATAGATGATAATAATAATTCTATTAATATTCTTAACGGGGTTAATCTTTGTATTAATAAATCTGAAATAGTAGTTGTTGTTGGTTCATCTGGTTCTGGTAAGAGTACTTTATTACATATATTAGGGTTATTAGATGTTCCGTCATCAGGATCTGTAATTATTCAAGGATTAAATACAGTAAATTTATCAGAAAAACAAAAAAGTATTTTACGTAATGTTAACCTAGGTTTTATATATCAGTTTCATCATTTATTGCCAGATTTGTCAGTATTAGATAATGTTTCTATGCCATTAATTATAAGAAGAAATTCATTTATACAGGCGCGTTATGAGGCTAAAATAATATTGGATTTAGTAGGGTTGTCAGATAAAGAAAATAGGATGCCTTATACTCTATCTGGAGGAGAGCGCCAAAGAGTAGCTATAGCACGTTCAATGGTAACTAAACCTGATTGTGTGTTGGCTGATGAACCTACAGGTAGTTTAGACAAGGTAAATGCATATAAAATGTTTGATTTATTTACACAATTAAGAAGCAATTTTGGTTCTAGTTTTCTTATAGCAACACATGATTCTGATCTAATTTCTATAGCAGATAGAAAGTTAATTTTAGAACATGGTACTTTGTTAGAATATTAAATTTTATAAAAGTAAATATAATTATTTTTTATTTAGATTGGTGATTGAGCAAGTAAAGAAAAGAAAAAATTAAATCGATAAAATAATCTTTTGTTTTTATTATTTATTTTTATAAATTTCCCGGTTAATGAATTGAGTTACTCCAACATTTTAATAGATTTACATTGTCATTCTAATATTTCTGATGGACTTTTGTCTCCTGAGGAATTAGCACATGAGGTATTTGAACGTCGAATAAAAATCTGGTCATTAACTGATCACGATACTACTGAAGGATTATTAAGGGCGGAGTCTGAGTCTAAAAATCTAAATTTATTTTTTATCAATGGTGTGGAAATTTCATCCACATGGAATGATAAAGTTATACATATACTAGGTTTAAATATTGATTATAAAAATACATTATTGCTTAATCTTTTGGAAAAAAATAGAAATTTAAGAGAAGAGAGAGCTTTTTTAATTAGTAAATATTTAGACAGTTTAGGTTTTGTTGGTTCAGTTGATTTTATTTTATCTCATTTAAAGGTATGTAATTTTATTGGAAGGATGAATTTTGCTAGATTTTTAGTTTTTAAGGGTTATTGTAAAAATATCAAACAAGCTTTTTCTAAATATTTATCTGATAAAAAAGTTGGAAATATAAATACTAAATATCCTTCTATAGATCAAGTGATATTTTCAATTAAATCTTCAGGTGGTAAGGCATTTATAGCCCATCCATTTAAGTATATGTTTACTAACAATGATCTTTATACATTGATGAATCAATTTTCTAAGTTGGGTGGGGACGGTATAGAATTTCCTTTGATGGCTAATAAACACAATTATAAATTAACTATGGATCTAATTACTAGATATAATTTTTTGATTTCGTATGGTTCAGATTTTCACTCACATAAAGATGATTTAATGACTTTAGAAAAATATTCTAGTATTCCCAATAATCTTAAAAAAGCATGGTGGGATAGCTGATGTTTTTTTGTAACTATTTCATTGTATGATTAAAAATATTTCTTAATTTTTATAAATCATGTTTATTAATTACGTGTTAGAATAAAAGAAATATTTATTGGTTTAATTACATTAAATAATATTATTTAATTTTATTTCCAAGGTAAGATTTATATCGTGCTAATAGTTCAAAATTTATCAGGTTCATCAGCCATTTCTGATTTTCGTCGTCAAAACTTATTATCTAAATTAAATCTTTTAGGAGTTGAAGTATCAAATATAAATGCTCACTATGAGCATTTTATTCTGACAAATGAACATTTGTCAGAAAGCAATAATAATTTATTATCAAAATTATTAGAGTATGGTTCTAAATATTCTATAGAAAGTTTAGATGGTTATAAATTAGAATTATTAGTTTTACCACGTTTAGGAACAGTTTCACCATGGTCTAGTAAAGCAACTGATATTGCTCATAATTGTGGTTTAAATTCTGTAAGGCGTATAGAAAGAGGAATTCGTTATATCTTCTCATTTAAAAATGATTTGTCTAGTATTTCTGATGAGGATTTAAAAATATTATTGGATTGTGTGCATGATAGAATGACAGAAACTGTTGTCGATTCTGATTTTAATTTTGAAGAATTGTTTTCCTATAGTATTAGGAATGCTATGAGTACAGTACCTCTTATGAAAGAGGGTCGTGTTTCTTTAGATAAAGCAAATAAAGACCTTGGATTGGCTTTGTCTGAAGATGAAATTGATTATTTGGAAAAATCATTTTGTGATTTAAAAAGAGATCCAACGGATGTTGAGCTTATAATGTTTGCTCAAGCTAATAGTGAGCATTGCAGACATAAGATTTTTAATGCAAAGTGGTCCATAGACAATAAAGAACAAGAAAAGACCTTGTTTGAAATGATTAAAGACACTCATAATAATCAACCAAAAGGGACTATTGTTGCTTATTCTGATAATTCTGCAATTATGGAAGGTAGAAATTTAAATAATTTTAGATCATCTTATTCATCTGCAGAAAACAAGTTTGTATATAGCAAGTCTCAAACTATGTTGCACAATATTATGAAGGTTGAAACTCATAATCATCCAACAGCTATTTCTCCATTTCAAGGATCTTCTACTGGAGCCGGTGGTGAAATAAGAGATGAAGGAGCAACTGGACGAGGATCTAAGCCTAAAGCTGGTCTTACTGGTTTTACTGTTTCTCATTTGAGATTTAATGATTTGATACAGCCATGGGAAGAAGATTTTTATAAAATTCCGAGTCGTATATCTAGCCCATTGTCTATAATGATAGATGCTCCTTTAGGAGGAGCATCTTTTAATAACGAATTTGGACGACCAAATATTCTTGGTTATTTTAGATCATTTGAGCAGACTATAGGCAATGTGCATTGGGGGTATCATAAACCAATTATGTTAGCAGGTGGATTGGGGATAATAGATGCAAATTTAACCCATAAGAAAAGCATTCCTGAAGGAGCTCTATTGTTGCAATTGGGAGGTCCTGGTTTTCGTATTGGTATGGGTGGTGGTGCAGCATCTAGTATTTCTATAGGTGCTAATATTGAGAAATTGGATTTTAATTCTGTTCAAAGAGCTAATCCTGAAATTGAGAGAAGAGCTCAGGAAGTTATTGATCGTTGTTGGCAACAAGGGGAAAATAATCCAATATTGTCAATTCATGATGTTGGTGCAGGGGGGTTGTCAAATGCTTTTCCAGAACTAATTAATGATTCTAGAATGGGTGGTGTATTTGATTTAAATAGAATACCAGTAGAAGAGAATGGTATGTCTCCTGCTGAAATTTGGACTAATGAGTCTCAAGAGAGGTACGTGTTAGCTATTCTGCCTGAAAATTTAGAAAAATTTGGCATTATAGCTGCTAGAGAACGTTGCCCTTATAGTATAATAGGGGTTGCGATTAATGATCGACATTTGTATTTATTAGAAGGAAATAGTCATTCTAGTATTGATAGTCTTTTAAATATAAAGAAAGATATTAAGCAAAATAATCCAATTGATTTGCCTTTGAATATTATTCTTGGTAAACCACCTCGTCTAATAAAAAATGTTAAACATTCCTTGTATAAAAGTGATTCTTTAAATATTCAGAATGTTGTTTTGGATGATGCTATATCTAGAGTATTGAGTCATCCTACTGTGGCTAATAAATCATTCTTGATTAATATAGGGGATCGTTCTGTTGGTGGATTAGTAGCTAGAGATCAAATGATTGGTCCTTGGCAAATTCCTGTTTCTGATTGTGCAGTTACATTGGGAAGCTATGATTGTTTTTCTGGTGAGGCAATTGCTATAGGGGAGCGTTCTCCTATAGCAATTGTTAATTCTTCTGCTTCTGTGCGTTTATCTATTTCTGAGTCATTAACTAATTTAGTTGCTGCTGATGTTAAAAATATAGATGATATAAAATTATCTGCAAATTGGATGGCTTCTTGTGGTGATGATGGACAAGATGCCAGTTTATATGATGCTGTATCATCCGCTAGTAATTTTTGTAAAAAAATAGGACTTTCCATACCTGTTGGTAAAGATTCTTTATCTATGAAAACTATAACTGATGATAATTTGCATGTTGTTTCACCAGTTTCATTAATTGTTTCTGCTTTTTCTCCTGTTACTGATGTTAGGAAAACTCTAACTCCTCAATTAAAGAAAGATTTTAATACTAAATTAATATATATAGATCTGGGTTTTGCTAAAAATCGTTTAGGTGGTTCTATTTTAGCTCAAGTTTATAATCAATTTGGTAATGAAGTTCCTGATATAGATGATCCTTTAAAGTTAAAAGACTTTTTTTATGCTATAAGATCTCTTGCTGATAAGAATATGATTCTAGCATATCATGATAGATCAGATGGAGGTTTGTTTACTACTATTGCTGAGATGTCTTTTGCTGGACATATTGGTGTTTCTATTAATCTAGATGATTTGATTACTTCTAACAGTGATGAAAGTATTCTTAGATTATTATTTTCTGAAGAATTAGGGGCTGTTATTCAGATTCCTAGTGACTTATATAATGATGTAATGAATTGTCTTTCAGATTTTAATATATCTTCTAATTCTTATTTGTTAGGTTCTATAAATAAAGATGATAGTTTTGATATAAATTACAAGAATAAGATTATATGGAAAAAAGATCGTTCAGATTTAGGTTTAAAATGGAGTGATGTCGGTTATAGAATTTCTTCTTTGAGAGATAATCCTGAGTGTTCTAAGGAAGAATTAGATTTATGGAATGACAAAGAAGATCCTGGATTAAATCCGTTTCTATCTTTTGATTTTATGAAAGATAGTGATGTTGTTGCACCATATATTAATAAAAAGATACGTCCTAAAGTAGCTATATTGAGAGAACAAGGATGTAATAGTCATGTTGAAATGGCTTGGGCTTTTGATCAGGTTGGATTTACAGCGATAGATGTTCATATGACTGATTTGCTAAATAAAAAAGTAGATCTTTCTGATATGAATGGGTTAGTTGCTGTTGGTGGTTTTAGTTATGGCGATGTTTTAGGGGCAGGTGAAGGTTGGGCTCGTAGTATTCTTTTTAATAATTTATTACGTGATCAATTTTCTTCTTTCTTTTCTAATAAAAATACTTTCTCTCTTGGGGTATGTAATGGATGTCAAATGATGACTGCTTTATCTTCTATTATTCCTGGAGCAGATCATTGGCCTAGATTTACTCGTAACAAATCAGAAAAATATGAATCTCGTTTGTCAATGGTAGAAATTTCTCCTTCGCCTTCTATTTTTTTTCAAGGAATGACTGGATCAAGAATTCCTATAGTAGTTGCTCATGGTGAAGGTTATGCTGATTTTTCTCAATTTGGAAATATAGATCTTGTTTGTACTGCAGCTCGTTTTGTAGATAATAGAGGTAATATTACAGAATCATATCCAATGAATCCTAATGGTAGTCCTTCTGGTATAACAGCTGTTACTACAGATGATGGTAGAGTTACAGTTATGATGCCTCATCCTGAAAGAGTATCGCGTAATATTATGTTTTCATGGGCTCCTTCTAGCTGGCTTGATCATAGTGATCATAGTCCTTGGATGTATTTTTTTAAAAATGCTAGAACTTGGCTTTCTTAATCAAATTATTAAATACTGATAGTATCAGACATAAAAATATTTCTGATACATCAGTATTTATTCTATGTTTTGGGATTGTTCTCTTATTTTTTCTATAATCAATTTTATATCTATAGCATAGTGTGATATTTTTATATTTGTTGATTTAGAACCTAATGTGTTTATTTCTCTACCCATCTCTTGGGTTAAGTATTCTATTTTTTTACCAATAATTGTTTCATTTTTTAAATGAGTAATATTGAGAATTTCTTGTAAATGTATTCTTAATCTATCTAATTCTTCTGAAATATCAGTTTTTAATGCATTTACAGAAGATTCTTTAAATATTCTTTCTTTTATTTCTATGCTACTTATAGTGGTTAATCCGTTAGGAAATAACTCATTAATATTATTTTCTATTTTTTTAGAAAGCTTTTCTTGGTATTTTGATACATCTTCATCAATATATAATTCTATTTTTTTTATTATGGTGCTTATATCCTCAACATATTTTTTTATGATTTTAGAAAGATGTGATCCTTCTCTGATTCTATCTTTTTGCAAGTTATTTATTGCTTCAATTATTGCTGAGTTTATGATGTTTTCATTTATTTCCATATTTTCATATAATAATTGATCTTTATTTTTATAAAAAATATTGATAATCTCTGAAGAGTTTGGTGGTGAGGTATTGGGTATATTTTGTTTGATGTAATTTAGATGATTATTAATTTTTTTTATGAATTTTTCAAAATCATTATCTAATTTATTTCTTTTGTGGCCTATTTTTACTTCTATTTTTCCTCTTAAAATATTTTCTGTAATAGAGCTTCTAATTTGTTTCTCAATATGGCTATATGTTTCTGGAATGTTTATTTTGATATCTAGAAATCTGCTATTTAAACTACGTATTTCTATGAATAATGTTTCGTTCTCATTAATTTTTATTTGTGAGCTCCCAAAACCTGTCATACTATGCATATCTGTAATCACTTTATATTATGTTTTTTAAAATATTTTAGTCTATTATAATTTTTTATTAGACTATATGGTGACTTTATTTATAGGATGGGTTTATATATGAGTATTGTTCGTCCTTGTGGAAGATCATTTGATGAGATTCGCCCTGTTAAGATAGATAGACATTTTACTAATAATTCACAAGGATCTGTTCTAATAAGTATAGGAAATACTATTGTTCTTTGTACTGCTAATATTGTAGAAGGAGTTCCTGATTTTATAAAAGGTCAAAGAAAAGGATGGTTAACAGCTGAATATAGTATGTTGCCTGGATCAACTAATTCTAGAGTTAGTAGAGAGTCAGTAGTAGGCAAACAGAATGCTAGAACTCAAGAGATACAAAGATTTATTGGTCGTAGTTTAAGATCAGCATTTGATTTGAGTTTTTTGGGAGATAATACTATTAGAATAGATTGTGATGTTTTGCAAGCTGATGGTGGAACAAGATGTATTAGTATAACTGGTGCTTATATTGCTGTTATTGAAGCAATTTCATGGTTTAATAAAAAATATACAATTATAAATAATCCTATTGTTGAAAATATAGCAGCTATTTCTGTTGGTATTGTTGATAATAATATTTTATTAGACATGAACTATGAAGAAGATTCAAATTGTGAAGTAGACATGAATATTGTTATGAGTAACAGTGGTAATTTTATTGAAATACAATCTTCCAGTGAGAAGAAAACATTTGATAAAAGAAAATTGGATTTAATGTTATCTCTTGCAGAGAAAGGTATCTTAGAATTAATCTCTTATTATTAAGATAAAATCAATTATTTATTGAGGTGTTTTGTGAAGCCTAATATTGTTTCTTCATTAGACTCTTGGTTAAGTTATTTAGAATCAATACATCCTAAGAGTATTGACTTGAGTTTAGATCGCATAAAAATTGTTGCTGATGCTATGAATATTAGTATCAAAGCTATTAAGTTTATTATAGGTGGCACTAATGGTAAAGGATCGACATGTGCATTCTTAGAGTCTTTTTTATTGGAATCTGGTTATGCTGTTGGTCTATATACTTCACCTCATATAGTTTTGTTTAATGAACGTATTCGAGTTAATGGTAATTCTGTTGAAGATGAAGAAATTGTAGAAAACTTGTCTTATGTAGATAAATGCCGTGGAAAAATATCATTGACATATTTTGAGTTTACAACGTTGGCTGCTTTAAATATTTTTTCTAAAAATAATTTAGATGTTCTAATACTAGAAATAGGTTTAGGAGGAAGATTAGATGCTGTAAATATAATTGATGCAGATTGTTCTATTGTCACTAATATTGGGATTGATCATATTGAATGGCTAGGTGATACAAGAGATTTTATTGCAAAAGAAAAAGCTTTTATATATAGAAGTAATAAGCCTGCTATATGTGGAGATTTCTCTCCACCAGATTCTTTGTTAAATCATGCTTCTGAAATAAATACTAATTTATATTTAATAAATAAAGACTTTCAATATGAAATTGATATAGCAAACAGGGAATGGTCATATTTTGGTATTAATTATATATTTAAAAAACTACCTTTTCCAAAGATTTTTGGAGATAATCAAATTATAAATGCTTCTGTTGCTTTGGCTGCTTTAGATTTGTTAAATTATTACTTACCTGTTCAATATAAAAATATTTGCAGTGGAATTGAAAAAACATTTGTTCCTGGTCGTTTCCAGATAATATCAACTAACCCATCAATAATTATTGATGTTGCTCATAATTCTCATGCAGCAAGCATTCTTTCAAAAAATTTGCAGGCTATGGGTAGTTTTTCTAAAACATATGCTGTTATAGGAATGCTTAAAGATAAAGATTTAATAGACGTAATTAAAAAAACATCAATAAATATAGATTATTGGTATTGTGCTAGCACATATGGTTCAAGAGGATTAAAAGCTTCAGATCTATCACATGTTATAAATAAAACTATTGATTCTAATGATGTAATTACATATGATTTTAGTAGTCCATATCAAGCCTTATGTGCTGTTTTAAGTAAAGCTAGTGAGCAAGATAGAATAATAGTATTTGGTTCATTCACAACTGTTGCTGATATTTATAATAATATTCATCATATTTTATGAGCAATGTGTTATTGTTAATAATTACATAATATGGTTTGTATAGTGTTTTTATAATAATTTTGAAACAAATGATTATATCAATATTATTATTTGTTTTTTTGTGTATAGCAAATGTGTTGTTATAAATGAAAATATTTTTATTTTTAAAACAATAAATTATATAAAACAATAAATAAGGTATGTCTTTTATTCTAGAGATGCTGTTTTTTTAGATATTAACAATCTGAATTGTTAGTAGAAAAGAAGGTTTTAAAAAGTGAAATAGTATATTTTATTAAAACAAATTAGTCGTTATTGAATATAGTTATAAATAGCATGTGATAAAGAAAATAAAAAAATGAAGATTATATTTAAATTATTTTTTACATATTCTTTAAATTCTTAAAAGAATGCAGATAAAACTAGTAACTATATATTTAATTTTTCTATAAAACTATTTAGTGTAAAACTGTGAATTTTCTTGATTATATTTTTTTGATTATATTATTTCTTTCTTCCTTAATAGGGTTTTTTCGTGGTTTTATAAAAGAGTTTTTGTCTTTATCTGCTTATTTGGTTTCATTTGTAGTTGCAGTTTTATTTGCTCCTATTTTTAGTTGTTATTTAAATAATCATATAGAATCTTTATTTATAAAAGATTCTATATCTTATATAAGCACCTTTATAGTTTCTTTAATTCTTTGTTCTTTAGTTAGTAGCATGTTATCTTATTTTATATGCCAAATTGGCATTGCTAATGTAGATAGATTTCTTGGAATGATATTTGGCTTATTACGAGGAATGTTTTTAATTGTATTAATAGTTTTGTTTTGTTGTTGTATTAATTTGTCTCAAGAAAATTGGTGGAATAATGGTATTTTTATAGATCCTATAATGATGTTCATTGAGGATATTAAATTATATATACCATATTCTTACAAATTAAAAGATTGGCTTCCTTAATTTATTCAGGAAAAATAATTATGTGTGGAATTGTTGGTGTTATTGGACGTAGTCAGGTTAATCAGCTTTTATATGATGGTCTTTTACTTTTACAACATAGAGGTCAAGATGCTGCAGGTATTGCAACAGCAAACAATGGTTTGTTTAACCTTCATAAATCACATGGTCTTGTAAGGGATGTTTTTAAAACTCAAAACATGCTTTCTTTGCCTGGATTCCAAGGAATAGGTCAAGTTCGTTATCCTACAGCTGGTTCTAATAATAGCGAACATGAAGCACAACCATTTTATGTTAATGCTCCATTTGGAATTATGTTTGCTCACAATGGTAATTTAACAAACTGGAAAGAATTGAGAGAAGCTTTATATAAAAAAGATCAGCGACATATAAATACAAATTCCGATTCAGAGGTGTTATTAAATGTATTTGCTCACGAATTACATTCTGTATCGAATGGTATTTCTTTAGATGAAAATGCAATTTTTAAAGCTGTGGCTAATTTACATAAACAAGTTCGTGGTGCATATGCTGTTGTATCATTAATAGCTGGTTATGGTTTGGTCGCTTTTCGTGATATATATGGAATCAGACCTTTATGTATAGGTCGTCAGGATACAGATAAAGGTGTGGAATGGATGATTGCATCTGAGTCTGTAGCATTAGAAGGTAATGGTTTCAAGTTTGTAAGAGATGTAGCTCCTGGTGAAGCTGTATTCATAGATTTAGATGGAAATTTTTTTAGTAAAGTTTGTTCTAATGAGAGTGTTTTAACTCCTTGTATATTTGAATATATTTATTTTGCTAGACCTGATTCTTTTATAGATGGAGTATCTGTATATGATACACGTTTACGTATGGGAGAATATTTGGCTAAGAAAATTTCTAAGGAAATTAGTTCTGGTGATATTGATGTGGTTATACCTATACCTGATTCTTCCAGACCGGCTGCTATGCAATTAGCAGATTCTTTAAATTTAAACTATAAAGAAGGTTTGATTAAGAATCGTTATGTTGGTAGAACATTTATCATGCCAGGACAAGCAGTGCGCAGAAAATCTGTAAGGCAAAAATTAAATGCTATTGGGTCGGAATTTAAAAATAAAAATGTATTACTGGTAGATGATTCTATTGTTAGAGGAACAACAAGTAAAGAAATTGTAGAAATGGCAAGATCTGTTGGGGCCAAGAAGGTTTATTTTGCATCTGCAGCTTCTCAAATTAGATATCAAAATGTATATGGTATAGACATGCCAACTCAAAATGAATTGGTAGCTTCTAATAGAAGTGATGAAGAGGTAAGAAGATTTATAGGAGCAGATCATTTAATTTATCAAGATATAGATGACATGAAACAAGCTGTTAGAGATATAAAACCATCATTATCTAATTTTGAAGCTTCTTGTTTTGACGGGATTTATATAACGGGAGATGTTAATCCTGAATATTTATCTAAATTAAGTAATAGTAGAGTTTCTTAAAAAATCTATATATAATAATATAACAAAATAACACAATCGATGATTGTTAAGTTATTTTGTTATATTAATTCTAATTTAGTTCTTTCTTAGAGCAATTGAAAATGAGATTATAGTTAAAACTACAAACAAAGATAAACTCCAAATAAAATACTCTATTCCAAGTAGAATAACTGGATCATCTGCGCAAGAGGAGTATATATTAAATAACCAAGGCATTGCTGAATCAAATCCTGTGTTACTAATGATCTTATCTGCAGGAGTAATAACACATGATAAATTTTCAGAATGGAGTGCATTCTGAAGTAATGCTGCTATGATTCCCATGATACTAAGGATTCCTACTATAACTGCTACTATTTTGGATATCATAGTGTTTTTTATAAAGTAAGCAAAGAATGAAATTATTCCTATAAAGAAGAATAGCAGTCTTTGTACAACGCACCATGCACATGGTTGCATATCAAAAATATGTTGGGATATTAAAGCTGCCCCTAAAGATATTATACATAGAGTTGATATGAAAAGAAAAAGTTTGTCACCTAAATACTGTTTCATAGTAGTCTTTGTTTAGTACATAGAGATATTGATTTCTTTATCTCTATGTAGTTTGTATTATTATAATCTTTTATAAGAATGTGTTTACCAATCCTTGCACGCCTGCCCAGCAAACTTGAACTCCTAGGCAAAGCATAATAAATGCAGACAATCTCATAAATACTGCTGTACCACTTTCACCTAATTTATTTAGCATTTGTGAAGCAAACTTCATACAAATATAAAGAGTAAACGTGGCTAATAATATAGCAGGAACAGCACCTGAAAATTTTAGTAATGCATTAGAAAAATTTTCATCTAAGATGGATACTCCAACAGTGATTGCTCCAGCAATTGCACCAGGACCAAAAGTTACTGGAAAGGTAAGAGGATAAAAAGATTTAGAATTCGCTTTTTCTAAAGACATTGAGTTGTCCTGTGATGAATCATTTGATTTTTCATCAGATGCTGTGACAAGATTCCAGGCGCTATACATAATCAAAACTCCACCACCTATTCTCACTATAGGTAGAGAGATTCCGAATAATGCTAATATAGCGTTTCCTATTATCATAGTTGATATTAACATTATAGAAACATTAATGGCTACTTTTTTTGCTAGCATAACTCTTATTTCTTGAGAAGCTCCTTCGGTCATAGATAGAAATATTGGCGCAATGGCAGGAGGGTTTAAAAATGGCAATAGTGTTGCCAATGTAAATAAAAAACTTTTTATTAATGGAAATGAGGTATCTAACATAATAATATTATAGAAAAATTAAAATAATTTGTTTTGTTTTATGTAATTAAATATACATAGTATAGATTAATTGCCTGTTTTATTTGGCTATATTTATATAATTTGAATAAGTATTCATAGATAATTAATCCCTGACTAAGCAGAGTATCGTTATCTTTTATATCATATAGATACTCCTAATGTTATGTGCACTATCACTATGTGAATAATGCAATTGTTATTCATATAACCTAAGAAATTCTACTCATATTATCGTTTTGATAATATATTCAACTATTTTAGTAAAGATAACACAATTAGAGTATTCAGGAAATTATTAAAAAAAACTTATTGTTAAATATTTTTTATAAAATTTGGAGTTGATTTCATTTTTGGTGATATTGTTAGAATTTCATAGCCTTCATTTGTTACACATATAGTATGTTCCCATTGAGCTGAGATGCTATGATCTTTTGTTACAACTGTCCATCCATCTCCAAGATGCTTAATTTCTTTTCTACCAGCATTTATCATAGGTTCTATAGTAATAAGCATTCCTGTTTTTAAGAAATCACCCGTATTAGGTTTTCCATAATGTAAGACTTGAGGATCCTCATGAAAATTTCTTCCTATTCCATGTCCACAGTATTCACGTACTACTGAAAATCCATTAGATTCAGCATGAGTTTGTATCGCATAACCTATATCACCTAATCTTGCCCCATTACGAACTTTTTGAATGCCTTTCCACATACATTCATAAGTGACTTCAGATAATCTAAAGGCTAATATGTTAGGTTCTCCTACATGATACATTCTACTTGTGTCACCATACCAACCATCTTTAACTATGGTTACATCTATATTAAGAGAATCTCCATTTTTTAGAATTTTATCATTAGGGATGCCATGACATACTTGATGATTTACTGAAGTACATATTGATCCTGTGAATGGCGGGTATCCTGGAGGAGCATATCCTATAGTAGCTGATTGTACTTTTAATTCTTCTGTTAAATAATCAAAACAAAGTTCATCTAGTTTCTTAGTAGTGATGCCTGGTACAATGTGAGGCTCTATGAAATCAAGAATTTTTGCTGCATCTTGACATGCTGCTCTCATTTTGTCTAAATCAATTGGATTAGTTACTATTCCCATGTGTAATTTTAATATTTTTCTTAGGTTTAAAGGATAAATTTTTATATGTAAAAATCTGTAAGATTAATTAATATACTGAAATATAATTGTTAATCTTACAGTATTATTAATATTTTTTAAAAATTAGCTTATAATTTTAAAGTTAAATTAATTATTAATTAAAACTATTTTTATTAAATTTAATATTTTTATTTAAATAATTATTAATTATGACGATTATCTACTCAATTTTTACTAATTTTTGTATATAATATTATCTTTGTAATAGCACAACATATTATCCAGGGTGTCATTTTTATGTGATGCTTATATGTTGTAAGAAACTAACCCTAGGAGATTTTTACATGTCTATCATGCGTGAAATGTTAGAAGCAGGTGTTCATTTTGGCCATCAAACTCGTTATTGGAATCCTAAGATGGCTTCTTATATCTTTGGTCGTCGTAATAAAATCCATATTATTAATTTAGAAAAAACGGTAGAAAAATATCTAGAAGCTGTGGATTTTATTAAGAATGCTTCCTCTTCTAATAAAAACATCTTGTTTGTAGGAACTAAAAGAGCTGCTCGTGAATTCATTGCTGATGCAGCGGTAAAATGTAATATGCCTTATGTAAATCATAGGTGGCTTGGTGGCATGTTAACTAACTTTAAAACTGTTAAAGCTTCTATAAAACGATTAAAAGACATGGAAAATCAGGTTGAGAGTGGTAACACTGATAAGATGACTAAAAAAGAGTCTCTTTTGTTTCATCGTGAGCTTGATAAACTAAATAGATCTATTGGTGGGATTAAAAATATTTCTGGATTGCCTGATATTTTATTTGTTGTCGATGTTGGTTACCATAAAATAGCAATATCTGAAGCTAAAGCTTTAGGAATAAAAGTTGTTGCTGTTGTTGATACTAATCACTCTCCTGATGGAGTTGATTATGTTATTCCTGGTAACGATGATTCAGCTAAAGCTATATCCTTTTACACAAATGGAATTGCCAATGCAGTACTAGAAGGTCGTCAAAAAAATTTAGATAATATTGTTAATGCTATAAAAAATGAACCTGAAGAGTTTGTAGAAGAAGCATAGGAATATATTTTTTTATTTAATTTGGAATGGAATATTTTATGTCTAATATTAGTGCTGCTTTAGTTAAGGAACTGAGGTTAAAAACAGATGCTCCTATGATGGAATGTAAGAAAGCTCTTCTTGAGTCAGAAGGTGATATTGTTAGGGCTGAGGAAATTTTAAGAGTACGTTTAGGTAGTAAAGCAAGCAAAGTATCTTCTCGTATTGCTGCAGATGGTTTGATTGGTTTGTATATTAATGATGATTCAAATGTAGGATCGTTAATAGAAGTTAATTGTGAGACAGATTTTGTAGCAAAAAATATTGATTTTATTGATTTTGTAAATAATTTAGCTAAGATTGTTGCTGTTAATAATCCTAAAGATATAGATTCTTTGTTGTCACTTCCTTATGATGATAAAACTGTTGAGTTATATAGAGCATTTTTAGTTGGTAAAATTGGAGAGAATATTTCAATACGTAGATTTAATAGAATCTCTTCGAATAATAAAGTAGCTGGTTATAACCATAATGGTAAGATTGGGGTTTTGGTAAATTTTGATGGAGATCTATCAGTAGGAAAAGATATAGCTATGCATATTACAGCCACAAGACCTAAGGCTATTAATGTGGAAGGTATTAATAAGAGTGATTTAGAATCAGAAAAACTAGTTGCATCTGAAAAGGCCGCTAATTCTGGAAAATCTAAAGAAATAATTGAAAAAATGGTAGAGGGCTCAATCAATAAATTTATAAAAGAGGTTACTTTATTATCTCAACCATTTATAAAGAATGATAAACAAACAGTTCAACAGATGTTGGAAGGAACAAAGTCATCTATTTACGATTTTATCTGCTATTCTGTAGGAGAAGGAATAGAGAAAAAGAATGTTGATTTTGCTGCAGAGGTAGCATCTATGAGAGCCAATTAATTTTAATTTGCTTTTATGGTATTAGGTTTATTGTTTTAACTTAGCAATTTGGAAATACACACATATGAACAATAAACCATACAAGAGAGTGTTGTTAAAGCTTTCTGGTGAGGCTTTAATGGGCAGTGATAATTTTGGTATTAATAGGACAACTTTATCTTATATAACTACGGAAATTGTTAAAGTATTTAATTTGGGTATTGAAATAGCTATAGTTATAGGTGGTGGTAATATATTTCGTGGTGTTGCTCCTGGGGCTCAGGGTATGGATAGAGCAACAGCTGATTATATGGGCATGATGGCTACTATCATGAATGCTCTTGCTTTACAAGATGCTTTAAAATGTATAGGTATTAATGCCAGAGTTCAATCTGCTTTGAATATAGACCAAGTTGTTGAGCCTTATATTAGACCAAAAGCTTTGCGTTACCTTGAAGAAGGAAAAATTGTCATATTTGCTGCTGGTACTGGTAATCCTTTTTTTACTACTGATACTGCTGCTGCTTTACGAGGCGCTGAAATGGGAGTTGAAATTGTATTGAAAGCAACTAAAGTAGATGGAATATATAATTCAGATCCCAAAAAAGACCCCTTAGCAGTTTTGTATTCTAGTATTTCTTTTGATGAAGTTATGCTTCGTAGAATTGAGGTTATGGATGCTACAGCTTTTGCATTATGTAGAGATCAAAAATTACCTATAAAAGTATTTTCCATATACAAAACTGATGCTTTTAGAAGAGTTGTAAATGGCGAAAATGAAGGAACTTTAGTACATATTTAAAAGGTGCCGTTTATGGTTATAGATAATATATATAATTCAGCTGAATTAAAAATGAGCAAGTCTGTCGAAGTATTAAAATTAAACTTAGCTAAGATTCGTACTGGACGTGCTCATACAGGAATACTTGATCATATAAAGATTGATTATTATGGAACTCCTTCTTTGATTAGTCAGGTTGCTAATGTTAGTTTAATAGATGCAAGAACTATTAGCGTAACTCCTTATGAAAAAAATATGTTGGGCCATATAGAAAAATCTATTAGAGAGTCAGACCTTGGTTTGAATCCTATACCTATGGGAGATACTATAAGAGTTCCTATGCCTGTTTTAACAGAAGAAAGACGCCGAGATCTTGTAAAGATTTCAAAAAGTGAAGGTGAGGAAACTAAAATAGCCGTACGTAATATACGTCGTGAATGTAATGATTTAGTCAAAAGGATGTTAAAAGAAAAAGAAATATCAGAAAATGAAGAAAGAAAGATACAAGATTCTATTCAAAAAGTTACTGATTCTAAAATCTCAGAAATAGATAAAATGATTTCTCATAAAGAGTCGGAAATAATGATTATATAAATATTGTTTCTGATTTAAACAATCAATTTAATGTGAATTATGTCAATTAACTTAGAACTGCCAAAACATATTGCTATTGTTATGGATGGTAATGGTCGTTGGGCTAGTAGTAAATTTTTACCAAGAAGTTCTGGTCATTTAAAAGGTCTTCGATCACTTATTAGTATAGTAAATAAGTGTAAAGATATTGGTGTTAGTTATTTGACATTATTTGCTTTTAGTTCTGAAAATTGGAAGAGACCAGCAGAAGAAGTTTCTAGTTTAATGAATTTGTTTGTTAATGTTTTAGAAAAAGAAATTAATTATTTAGTCACAGAAGGTATTTGTTTACATGTGATAGGTGATATAACAGCCTTTGATTCTTATCTTCAGAGCCTAATAAAGATAGCAGTGTCTAAAACATCTGCCAATAATAAATTACATCTTACTATTGCAGCTAATTATGGTGGTCGTTGGGATATATTACAAGCTGTTAGATCTATTTTAGATCAAAATAATTCTTCTATATTATCTAATTGTGATAATGATTATGATTTATTTGTTAGTTATCTCTCTATGTCATGGGCTCCTGATCCAGATCTTTTTATAAGAACTGGAGGAGAGAGTCGTCTATCTAATTTTTTGATATGGCAACTTGCATATTCTGAATTGTATTTTACTGATGTGTATTGGCCTGATTTTAACACAATAGAATTAGAGAAAGCAATTAAATGGTATAAAAGTAGAGAAAGAAGATTTGGTAAAACTAGTGAACAATTATTAGATGGGTGTAAAGGTTAATGTTTGAATTATTAAAACAGAGATTTATAACTGCCTTATTGCTATTACTTATATTATCTTTCTCTTTACTATCTGATAATAAAGGTAATTTTATTTTATTAATTACATTTCTTGTATCCATGGTTTTTTTAGAATGGACCAGAATGTCAATTTTTATGTTTGTTAATAATTTTATTTTGTATTTTATATCATTTATATTATTTTCTTGTTTGTTTATTTTTTCTAATAAAATACTTATGTATAGTGATGTATTTTATATATTGTTATTTACAGTTTGTGCTATATGGTTGTTAGTGGCTACTATTTCTATAATATATGCTCGTAGGTTTTGCTATATTGAAAAGATATTCTGGTCATTGTTTTCTATACCTGCATGTCTTTCTGTTTGGTTTTCTGTTGTGTTATTTTATGTTTTTTATGGAAGTTGGTTTTTATTATCTTTATTGATACCAGTATGGATTATAGATATATTGGGTTATTTTTCAGGTAAATTAATAGGTAAAGTTAAATTAGCTCCATTAGTTAGTCCAGGTAAAACCATAGAAGGATCTTTATTTGGATTATTTTTTGCATTCTTATGGTTTATATTAAGTGCTTATTTACCTGGAAGTTTTGCTTGTTTTATTTTAGAAAAATATTCTTTATTTGTGTCTTCGGTTCTGTTTTTTGTATTATGTTTCTCTTCTATAGTTGGAGATCTTTTTGAATCTTTATTAAAGCGCAATTATAGTTTAAAAGATTCTAGTAATTTTCTTCCTGGTCATGGTGGTTTTTTTGATAGATTAGATTCTATTATTCCTTTTTTACCTATTGCTATAATGATTTCTGGTGTAATAGGGTGAAAATATAAAATATTTCTATTTAGAAAAGTTCTTTTTATGATAAAAAAGATTGAATATAGATTTTTATATTATTGTTTATTTATAATTATTTATTAATCTTTCTTAATAAATATAGAATTTACTGGTTTTTAATTTGTTTTTTATAACATTCATTTTTATGATCTTTTGAAAATACTCTAATAATTATCTAACTCTTATTTATAAGATAATTATTTATATGTCATTCTTAAAATACATTTTTAATTATTATGTGAGTTATATTAAGACTATACTTATAGTATAGTTGTACTTATTAGTTTATTTTTGGGGTAATTTTTTATTAAGATTCTTAAGAACATATTTATATTAGATTTATGAAAATATTTCTTAGATTGATTTTATATCTGAAAATATAATGATTGTTATATTTTTCTTAAAAACAATTTTATGTATATATATGATATATCTATTTATATTTAATATTAATCTATTGTCCATAGTTTTATTTATATATGAGATGATTTCTTTTACTTAAAGAGTTTATTTGGAATGCTTTTTTATATAATTAATTTATTTAGAAAATTAAGAAGAATATTTTTTTTGTTTCTAATTAGTCTTTCAAGCTATAGTTATTCCTTCGAACCATTTGTATTAAAGAATATTATTATTAATGGAAATTTTTATACCCATCAAGATTATATAATTAAATTATTGCCAATTAAATTTGGTGATGTTTTTTATGAAAATAATATTAAAGAATCAATAAATAAGTTATACGAAACAGGTTGTTTTGCAGATATAAAGATTCTTGTAAGTAATGATGTAGTTAATATTAATCTCAAAGAAAATCCTATTATTAATTCTTTAGATATCATAGGAGTAAAATCATTTGACAGTAATTATTTCTTTAATTTATTTGATGAATATTCTTTGCTAACTGGAGAGTTTTTAAATAAATCAACTTTAGATAGAGTTGTTAGAGAAATCAAAAAACATTATTCAACAAAAGGTTTAAATAATGTTTATGTTGATTATCATATTAAAAATATATCTGATAATCTTGTTAAGATAGATTTTTTTGTAAAAGAACCTAAATGTTCTAAGATAAAATCTATAGAAATTATAGGAAATCAAAATTTTTCCAAAAAAGAAATACTTAATTTATTTCAATCTACATCATCTGGACCATTAACATGGTACACAAAAACTGATAATTTTATTCATGATAAGATTGATAATGATATTGATAACTTAAAAACATTTTATATGAATTTGGGTTATATGGATTTTTCTGTCTTGAGTAAGCAAATTAATTTTTCTAAAGATAATAGTTCTATATATGTATATATATTTATAAAAGAAGGTCAGAAGTATAAAGTTAATGATATTCAACTAATTGGCAATTTGAATGGTTTAGATAAAGAAATAAGAAATCTAATTAATATTAAAACTGGAGATACATTCTCATTAGATAAGTTAAATTCAATTTCTAGAAATATTAAAGAATTATTAGGAAATTATGGATATGCTTTTGCAGATGTTTCAATTCTTACAAAAAAAGAAAAGTTAGATTGTCTAACTAATATTATTTTTAAAGTAGATCTTGGAGTAAAAACTTATATAAACAAAGTTAGAATTATTGGTAATTCTCGAACTAGGGATATAGTTATAAGACGTGAGATGAAGCAATTAGAATCTTCTCTATATAATTATAAAGATATAAAATTATCCAAAGATCGTATAGAAAAATTAGGTTTTTTTGGTAATGTCGATTTTAAATTACAGCAATTTAGTAACTCGGAAGATTTAATAGATATAGATGTATCTATTATAGAAAAGCCAACAGGTATAGCAAATTTAAGTTTTGGTTATGGTTCTTCTGAAAAATCTATATTATCAGCAAGTATTAGTGAAGATAATATTTTTGGTAGTGGAACGGATTTATCATTGCAGTTGAATAAAAGTAAAGCTGGTAATAATATTGTCATTTCATATCATGATCCTTATTTTACTAAAAATGCTATTAGTAATGTATTATCTTCTTATTATAAATCTAATAATCCTGTAGATAACAATGGTAATTATAAATTAAGATCAATGGGTATAGGGGCTAATTTTGGTCTTCCTATTTCTGATATTAATAAGGTTTTCTTAGGTTCTTCATTTGAGAATAATAAAATAATTCTTTATAAAAAATCATCATCAATTTATCATAGATTTGTTAATGATTATGGTAATAGAACTAATGCTATAATATTTAATTCTGGATGGTCTCAAGATACTCGTGATTCTATATTGACACCAAGTTGTGGTATGTATACTAAGTTGTTATTTGATTTATCAACTTATAATTTGAGATATCTTAACTTTAGCGCTCAACATCAACATTATTTTAAAATTGATAATATTGTTTTGGCCTTAAATGGCATGTTTGACTATGGTTTTAGCTATAGCAATAAAAAATATCCAGCAATAAAGAATATTTATGCAGGAGGAATAGGAACAATTAGAGGTTATTATCCATCTTCTGTTGGTCCTAAAGATTTAAAAACTGGAGAGTATTTAGGTGGTTCTGTAAGAATGGTTGCTAATGCACAAATTTATTTTCCTTTTCCAGGCGGTAGTAGAGATAAATCTTTAAGATGTTTTATATTTAGTGATTTAGGAAAAGTTTTTTCTGATAAAAAAACAATAAAACATCATAATAAATCTTATAATAATTATGTTTATAATTGTGGGTGGCGTTCTTCAGTTGGTATTGGATTATCTTGGCAGTCACCTCTTGGTCTTATGAATATTTCTTACGGTATTCCCATAAATAACTCTAAGGAAGATAATATCCAAAAATTACAGTTTCAAATTGGGACTGGTTTTTAGCTAAATAACTATTTATTTTTTATTATTAACAGTATATATATATTATGTTCTACAATTTATTTTATTTAAAAGTTGCACAAATTAGATTTTATTTTTCTTGTTTTTTTGCAATCTTTTTATTATTTGCTCCTTTTAATGTTTACTCAAACATAAAAATTGGTTTTGTAAATACTGAGAGTATTTTAAAAGATTCTAATCCAGGTAAAAATGCTCAACTAAAAATTGAATTAGAATTCAAGAAACGTGAAGAAGAATTACGTTCTTTAGAATCAGAATTACGTTTAGGAATTAATCAACTTGAAAAAGATTCTTTAGTTTTATCAGAAAAAGATAAGATGAATAAACAAAGAGATTTAAGTAAGATAGATATTGATCTTCAACGTAAACGTCAGGCTTTTCAAGAGGATTTTAATAGACGAAGGAATGAAGAATTTTCTGCAGTTGTTTTATTGGCTAACGAATGTATAAAAAGAATAGCAGAACAAGATAATTACGATATTATTTTTGAAGATGCAGTAGCTGTTAGTCCTCGTATTGATATAACAGAAGAAATTATTAATATTTTGAATGGGTAAAACAGTTTTTATGCCTATTATTTTAGATGAACAAAACGCTGTATCTATTACTGAATTATTAAATTCTATTAAATCTGATGGTATCAATTGGTCTTTAAAGACTAATTGTAAACTGGATAATATTTTAATTAGAGGTATATCTAGCTTATCTTCAGCTTCTTTTTATGATGTTAGTTTTTTTATAAATAACAAGTATAGAAAGGATCTATTATCTAGTAATGCTGGTGTTGTTATAGTCCATGAGAATCTTTATACAGAACAAATAAACAGAGATTTAAAAAAAATTAAATGTTTTATTGTGTCTGACAATCCATATCTTTTGTATTCAAAAATTGCTACTTGGTTTGATAAAATTAAATCATCTGGTAATGATAATTTATCATATATAGATTCATCTTCACATATATCTCCTACTGCTGATATTGCAGAGGGAGTTAGAATAGGGCCTTTTTGTGTAATAGGTTCTAATGTAAAGATAGGTGAAGGTAGTATAATAGAAGCTTCTTCTATTATAAGTTCTGGATCTATTATAGGAAAGAATTGTAAATTATTTCCTAGAGTTACATTATATAAAGATGTTCTAATTGGTGATAATAATATTTTACATACAGGTGTTGTATTGGGTGCTGATGGGTTTGGATATGCCATAGACAAACGAAATAGTAATGTTTCATGGAGTAAAATTCCGCAATTAGGTAGTGTAATTATAGGAAATAATGTAGAGATAGGAGCTAATACTACAGTTGATAGAGGATCATTGGATAATACTCTTATAGAGAATGGTGTAAAAATAGATAATCAAGTGATGATAGGTCATAATGTTTCAATTGGTGAACATACAGCAATTGCAGCGTGTGTAGGTATAGCTGGTTCTACTTTTATTGGTAAAAGGTGCACTATAGGAGGTGCAGCTATGATATCTGGTCATTTACATATATCTGATGATGTGCATATATCTGGTGGTACAACTATTATATCTAATATTATTAAATCTGGTAAATATACTGGTATTTATCCTTTTTCTAGACATATAGAGTGGCAACGTAACGCTCCTGTTATATCTCATTTAGCTAATTTAAGAAGAAAAATAAAATTTTCATAATCCACTAAATAGTTATTATGTGTTTAGTGGATTGTGTTGTAATTTATAGGAGTTTTTATAGATGAATTTAAATATTAGAGAAATAATGAAACGTTTGCCTCATCGTTATCCTATCTTATTAGTTGATCGTGTTTTAGAAATGATACCAGGTAAGTCCATAGTGGCTATTAAAAATGTTTCTGTAAATGAACCTTTTTTTGAGGGTCACTTCCCTCATTTTCCTGTAATGCCAGGTGTTCTTATTATAGAGGCATTGGCTCAGGCTGCGGCAATTTTTTCTTTTGCTTTAAAGAATGATGATGTTGGTATTGATAATAATACTGCTTATTATTTAATTGGAGTAGATAATACTCGTTTTAGGAAACCTGTGATACCTGGAGATCAATTGCGGCTTGAGGTTTCTATCGATCGTTTAGGTAATTCAGTTTGCAAATATAAGGCTAAGGCTTTAGTTGACAATCAAATTGCAGCAGAGACAAATTTGATGTGTGCTATACGCAGTTTGGAAAACTAAATGCAAAAGAATATAAATATACATCCAACAGCTGTTGTTGATTTATCTGCACAAATTGATAGTTCAGTAATTATTGGTCCGTATAGTATAATAGGAAGTAATGTATCTATAGATTCTGGAACAGTAGTTGGTCCTCATTGTTGTATTGATGGCAATACTAAAATAGGTAAGGATAATGTGTTTTATAGATTTTGTTCTATCGGGTCTTTGCCTCAGGATAAGAAATATAATGGAGAAAAGACAGAATTAATTATAGGTTCTCGTAATACTATTAGAGAGTTTACAACATTTAATATAGGGACTATTCAAGGAGAATCCAAAACAATATTAGGTAATGATAATTGGATTATGGCCTATGTTCATATTGCTCATGATTGTAAAGTAGGTGATAACGTTATTTTAGCAAATGCTGTTCAGTTAGGAGGGCATGTTAAAGTTGGTGATTGGGCTATAATAGGTGGTCTCAGTGGGGTTCATCAATTTTCAAAAATAGGTAATCATACAATGATTGGTGGTAATAGTGCTATTAAACAAGATGTTCCGCCTTTTGTGTTATGTTCAGGTAATCCTTCTCGTCCAATAGGAATTAATATTGAAGGGTTAAAGCGTAGAGGGTTTTCAGCGAAAATAATTTCTGAAATTAAAACAGCATATAAAATTATTTATCGTAGAGGTTTATCTTTAAATGAGGCTCGTTCATATTTAATTTCTTATGAAAAAAAATCTAAAGAGAGTTCTGAGTGTATACAGTTGATTGTAGATTTTTTAGAAAACTCTGATCGTAGTATAGTAAGGTAATGACATTGCGTATTGGTATTGTTACAGGAGAACCATCTGGTGATTTACTAGCCAAACAAATAGTTTCAGGTTTAAATAACTATTTTGAAAATGCTATTTATGAAGGTATAGGAGGGATAGAACTAGCTAGTGTAGAATTTAATTCTTTATATCCTATGGATAGTTTGTCTGTTTTTGGTTATGTAGATGCTATTTTGGATTTTCCTAAAATATTTGGTATATATAGAAATATTCGAAAAAGATGGCTTATAGATAAACCTTCTATATTTTTAGGTATAGATTTGCCTGATTTTAATTTACGTTTAGAACGTGATCTTAAAAAAAATAATATACCTACAATTCATTTTGTAAGTCCATCTATATGGGCATGGAGATATGATAGATTAAGAATGATAAGGGAAGCT
This sequence comes from Candidatus Kinetoplastibacterium desouzaii TCC079E, assembly GCF_000340795.1. Lineage (NCBI taxonomy): Bacteria > Pseudomonadati > Pseudomonadota > Betaproteobacteria > Candidatus Kinetoplastidibacterium > Candidatus Kinetoplastidibacterium desouzai. The sequence goes on from NC_020294.1 coordinate 372,977, forward strand.
GTCTCTCATATGTTAGTTGTTTTTCCTTTTGAAAAAAAAATATATATGAGAGAAGGTATTCCAGCTACTTATGTTGGTCACCCATTAGCACAATCTATACCATTGAAATCTTCAAAAAAATTGGCTCGTGAATTTTTAGATATTGATCAAAATATACAATTAATTTCTATATTACCTGGAAGTAGATCATCTGAAATAAGAAACCTTGCACCTTTATTTCTACAAACTGCCCAGATTCTAAATAAAATTCACCCACAAATGTATTTTATAGTACCAATGGCAAATGAGTTAAGGCGTAAAGAGTTTGAAGAGATATTATCATATTATCCTGTGTCTAATCTTAAGTGTTTTAGTAGAAGAGATTTTCTTAATTATAAGAATCTTCAAAAACCTATTTCTTGGTATGCAATGGAAGCTAGTGATGCAGTTTTACTAGCTAGTGGAACAGCTACTTTAGAAGCTGCATTATTTAAGAAACCTATGGTGATTTCTTATGTTGTTTCTCCTTTAGTGAGGCACATTATGTCATGGCATTCAGGTCAAAAAGAGCCATATTTACCTTGGATAGGTCTTCCTAATATTTTATCTGGTTGTTTTGTGGTTCCTGAATTTCTTCAAGAAAAAGCAACTCCAAAATCACTAGCTGAGGCTTTATTAAATGTTTTAATAGATGAAGGTTATAAAGAATATATAGTTAAAACTTTTACAAAAATGCATTTAGAGTTAATGTTGGATACTCCGAAATTAGTTGCTGAAACTATTATAGATATTTTAGATAACGGTTAACAATTTTTAATTAATATATTATTTATAGTTTTATGAAAATAGTTTTAGATTATAATATTTGCACAGCTGGAGTTGATGAAGCAGGTAGGGGCTCATTGGCTGGTCCAGTTTATGCTGCAGCAGTAATATTAGATCATGAGAATCCAATTTATGGATTAGCTGATTCAAAAACACTAAGCAAAAAGAAAAGAGAGTCTTTGGCTCTCATTATTAAGGAGAAATCTCTTTCTTGGTCTGTAGCGAGTGCTAGCATCGAAGAAATAGATAATTTAAATATATTACAAGCTACTCTTTTGGCGATGCAAAGAGCAGTGACTGGTTTGAGAATTCAACCTGAAATGGCTTTAATAGATGGTAATATATCACCTTTATTAAGGTGTAAAACACAAACTATAATTAAAGGTGATAAATTCGTACCATCTATTTCTGCCGCATCTATTTTAGCTAAAACAGAAAGAGATAAAAAAATGGTGCAGTTAAGTACCGAATATCCACAATATTTATTTGATAAGAACAATGGATATTGTACTTCTGAACATTTAAAATTAATCGAACTTAATGGTCCATGTTTAGCACATAGAAGAAGTTTTGCTCCTATAAAATATATACTATGAATCATTCTCTTATTGCTAAATACTTCTAAGTAATCCTAAATATTTTTTATATTTTATGCTAATGTTCTAGATAAACCTATTTCCTGCAATACTGTGGTCGATATTTCTTCTATTGATTTAGTTGTAGTAGATAGCCATGATATACCTTCTCTTCTCATCATTTTTTCAGATGCCATAACTTCATAGCGACATTGTTCAATTGTTGCGTATTTACTATTAGGTCTTCTTTCATTTCTTACTTCTGATAGTCTTTCTGGATGTATTGATAATCCGAATAATTTATCTTTGTATGGTACTATAGTAGAAGGCAACATATTTCTTTCAAAATCATCTGGGGTTAATGGAAAATTAGCTGCTTTTATAGCATATTGCATGGCTAAATATAGACTAGTTGGTGTTTTACCACAACGAGAAATCCCAATTAATATTACATCAGCTTTATCTAATTGATTAACAAATTGACCATCATCATGAGCCAAACAAAAATTAATTGCATCTATACGGTTTCTATATTTTTCAGAGTCTGAAACCATATGAGACCTACCAATAGAGTTGTTAGATTTTTGTCCTATAGCTTTTTCAATATGATTTACAAATGTTCCAAATAAATCTAAAAATATACAGTTTGAGTTTTTTAGTAAAGTCATTATTTCTTGATTTACTAAGGTGCTAAATATTATAGGAGGATAACCTGTTTCAAGGGCATTTTTATTAATTATAATTACAGATTTTTGAGCCTTTTCTATAGAGTCTATGAAAGGTAAATGTATTTGTTGAAAATAAGCTTTATCAAATTGTGACAAGACAGCATTGCTAAATGTTTCAACTGTGATACCTGTGCCATCTGACACTAGATAAACTGTTCTTTCTATTTTGCTTGTATCATTCATTTATCTTCCTTTGTAGTAAAGTATTTAATTTTGTTTATTAATAATAAACTGTATAATCTTAAAAATATATTATTTAAATTTTTTGAGTAATTTGATGAATACATTAAGTGAATATGTATTGATCAAATTATTTTTTATTTTTATTTTTATTTTTGGGGTGATTATAATGCCTTACGTTGTACCTTTTGAAAAACTTCGTATGTCTGATGTTGACTCTGTTGGTGGTAAAAATTCTTCTCTTGGAGAAATGATTAGTCAGTTGTCAGATGCAGGAGTTAGAGTTCCAAGTGGTTTTGCTACAACAGCACAAGCATTTAAAGATTTTTTAAGTGAATCATTTCTTGATGAAAGAATTGCTAAAAGATTATCTACATTAGATGCAGATGATGTGCAAGAATTATCTACAGTAGGAGCAGAAATTCGTCAGTGGATTATGGATGCTTCTTTTTCTGAGAAATTTGAAAAAGAAATACGCAATGCATTTTCAGTTTTAGATAAAGATGGTAATGGATCATTTGCTGTTAGATCCTCAGCCACAGCAGAGGATTTACCTGATGCTTCTTTTGCTGGTCAACAAGAAACATTTTTGAATGTTACAGGTATCGATAATATTTTAAGCAAGATAAAATATGTTTTTGCTTCATTATATAACGATAGAGCTATATCTTACAGAGTTCATAAAGGTTATCATAATACAGAAGTTGCTTTATCTGCAGGTATTCAAAGAATGGTTAGATCAGATAAAGGTAGTGCTGGTGTTATGTTTACAATAGATACAGAATCTGGATTTCCTGATGTTGTTTTTATTACCTCATCTTATGGGTTAGGAGAAACAGTAGTTCAAGGAGCTGTTAATCCTGATGAATTCTATGTTTTCAAACCTACTCTTTCTAAAGGTTATGATGCAATTATAAGTCGTCGTATTGGTTCTAAACTTATAAAAATGGAATTTAATACAGAATTTAATTCTGATGAGTATGTTCGTACGGTTGATGTTCCACTTTCTGAACGTAATAAGTATTCATTAACTGATTCAGAAATTCTTGAATTGGCAAAATATGCTGTAATTATTGAGAAACATTATGCTCGTCCTATGGATATAGAATGGGGTAAAGATGGGGTTGATGGAAAAATTTACATATTGCAGGCTCGTCCTGAAACTGTTAAATCACAACAAAACACTAAAGACATTCAACAAAAATATAAATTAAAAGCAACTGGTAAAGTTCTTATAACAGGTAGATCTATAGGACAAAAGATTGGATCTGGACCAGTCAAAATTGTTTCCGATACATCTGAAATAGATAAAGTTCAAGCTGGTGATGTTTTAGTAACAGATATGACTGATCCTAATTGGGAACCTGTTATGAAAAAAGCTTCTGCTATTGTAACCAATAGAGGTGGACGTACTTGTCATGCTGCTATTATTGCTCGTGAATTAGGAATTCCTGCTGTTGTCGGTTGTGGAGAGGCTACTGAAATTCTTGTTGAAGGAAAGTATGTAACAGTTTCTTGCTCAGAAGGTGATGAAGGTAAAATTTATGATGGAGTTATAGAAACTGAAGTTGAAAATGTTCATAGCGGGGAAATGCCTAAAATAGATCTTAAAATAATGATGAATGTTGGTAATCCTCAACTTGCTTTTGATTTTTCGCAATTACCTAATTCAGGTGTTGGTTTAGCTCGTTTGGAATTTATCATCAATAATAATATTGGTGTACATCCTAAAGCAGTATTAGATTACCCTAATGTTGATTATAATTTAAAAAAGGCTGTTGAATCTGCTGCTCGTGGATATGCTAGTCCTCGTGCATTCTTTGTTGAAAAAATGTCAGAAGGTATATCTACTATAGCATCTGCTTTTTGGCCTAAACCAGTTATAGTTCGTTTGTCTGATTTTAAATCTAATGAATATAGAAAACTTATTGGTGGATCTAGATATGAACCTGAAGAAGAAAATCCAATGTTAGGTTTTAGAGGTGCTTCTAGGTATATATCTGATGATTTCAGAGAGTGTTTTAGAATGGAGTGTGAGGCATTCAAAAAAGCTCGTAATGAAATGGGTTTAACAAATATAGAAATAATGGTGCCATTTGTTAGAACTATTAATCAAGCTAGCAAGGTAATTGATTTGTTGGCTGAAAATGGATTAAAAAGAGGCGAGAACGGCCTTAGAATAATAATGATGTGTGAGGTTCCAAGTAATGCTATCCTAGCTAAGGAATTTTTGAAATATTTTGATGGTTTTTCTATTGGATCAAATGATATGACCCAACTTACGTTAGGTCTTGACAGAGATTCTGGCATGGAACTTTTAACTGCAGATTTTGATGAAAGAGATTTGGCTGTTAAATTTATGCTACAAAGAGCTATTAAGGCTTGTTTAGAAGAAGGTAAATATATTGGAATATGTGGTCAAGGACCTAGTGATCATCCTGATTTTGCAAAGTGGTTACATAAAGAAGGAATAGTATCTATTTCTTTAAATCCTGATACAGTAATAGATACCTGGCAGCGTTTAGCAAGTTAGTCTTATTTATATAGCATGCCAAATAATTGATATTATCGATTATTTTTGGCATGCTAATGTTTTTGTAGTTTATTGTCTTTTAAGTATCTTTCTTGTTCTTTTTTGTATTCTTTTTCTTTAGAATCATTACGTTTATCATATAATTTTTTTCCTTTTCCTAAAGCTATATCTATTTTTATTCGATTATTCTTAAAATGTAGATTAAGTGGTATAAGCGTATATCCTCTTTGTTCAACTTTACCTATAAGTTTTTTTATTTCATTATTATTAAGTAATAATTTTCTTGTTCTATAAACGTCAGGATTAACATGATTAGAAACTGTATTTAAAGGGCTTATATGCATTCCAATTATATAAACTTCTCCATTTTTTATAATAATATAACCTTCTTTTATATTAACTCTTTTATCTCTTATTGATTTAACTTCCCATCCTTGAAGAACAATACCAGCTTCGAATTTATCTTCTATAAAATAATCATGATAAGACTTCTTGTTTTCTATAATTTTCATACTATATTTTAATTTGTTAAGTGATGATAATATTATTATATATTGAATAAGTAGGTATTATCATATATATAATAAACCAATAACGTTTATTTTAAATCAACTTCTATTTAATTATGTTATTATAGTCAGTTGTTCGATTTAAAGATTAATGTTTGTTTGATTGATTGTTGATGAATTTTTAGATAATTTTATATAACTTAAATTATTTATTAAATAATAATATATTTTATAAGTATTTTAGAAATAGTATGAATCATATAATAGTTTCCATATGTTATGTTGATGAGTTTGGTCATTCATATAATGAATCTCTTAATATGTTAGAAAATGCAACTATATTAGATGCTCTAAATAAATCAACATTTATATTGAAGATAAAAAATTTTGAATATTTATCAAATAATATTGGTATTTTTGGAAAACTTAGTAGTTTTAATACTAAGTTACATAACCATGATAGGATTGAAGTATATCGAGAGTTATTACAAGATCCTAAACAATCTAGAATAAAAAGAATTACAAAGAAAAATAAAATTTATTTATAATTTATTATCAAGTGTTTTATATTATGCCAACAAAAGAACATCATAGAATTTTTAGATCTGGATGGTTGAGAGCTTCTGTATTAGGAGCTAATGATGGCATTATTTCTACAGCAAGTTTAATCACTGGCATAGCTTCAACACATTGTGATTATTACACTATTATTAGCACTGCTTTAGCTGGATTAATCGCTGGTTCTTTATCAATGGCTGTTGGAGAGTATGTTTCTGTGCAATCTCAAGTTGATATAGAGAATGCTGATTTGCAAATGGAGCAGTATTCTCTTAAGAAAAATCATGAAGAAGAATTAGAAGAATTAATACAGATCTATGTTGATCGTGGTTTATCTTATGATCTTGCTGCAAGTGTAGCTGAGCAATTAACTCTACATAATGCTCTAGATGCTCATGCTAGGGATGAATTGGGAATATCAATTCATAATCGCGCTCGTCCTTTTCAAGCTGCTGTTGCTTCTTCTATTTCTTTCTCTATTGGTTCTATTTTACCTATATTAATTTCTATTACAGCTCCAGAAGATATTCTAATTCCTTCTGTAATAATAGGTTCAGTTTGTTCTTTAGCTTCTTTAGGTGCTATTTCAGCATTAACTGGTGGAGCTAAAGTATGGCCTGCCATAAGAAGAATTGCTATTCTTGGAGGTATATCTATGGTATTTGCATCTATTACTGGAACATTTCTTGATATTTTTACTAAGTAAAATTGTTTGTTTATCAAGCAATTAAATTGATTTTAATATTATTTATATATATATCTTTATGGATTGTGTCATAATTTGTCTTTATTTCTAATAATAGAAATAATTTATTATTTATATATAGGTAATCTATCACTCTACCACATGGATTTTCTATATTAATATAAAATATATCTTTTCCTATGATTTCATTTGTAGATAAGTTATTTTTATCTATTAAATTTAAAGAACCTAATTTCATACGATATTTGATGGTTTTTCTATAATGCATTCTAGCAATGATTTCTTGTCCTGGGTAGCATCCTTTATTAAAACTTATTGCTCCAATCAAATCTAGATTCAAACTATGTGCTAAAAAAAGGTTGCTGTTTTGAATTCCTATAAAAGGAATTTGATTAATAAAATCAAAGTATTTCCAGATATCTCTAAATGAAAATTCGTTTGATTTAAAAATGTTCTTGTTGTTTTTAATGAACTCTAAATAGAAATATTCTTTTGGTATTAACCACCATCTTTTGTTTATAGACGAAGGAGCAACAATCCAAGTTCCTAATTTATTATTTGAAATTTGTAATCTTTCTTTAGGTAACTCTAGAGAATATTTTTTTTCTATATATGTTATATTTTCTTCTGATATGGTAATCCCTATTGGTTCTTTAGGATCAATATGAATTTTTACTTTTGATTTTAATTTAAATAGTTCTAATCTTTTTATGAATAGTTGAGCTATATCTTTTTTTATTAAACAATTTATATTTATTAGATTTTGTTTGTCGTTAAATTCTTTCCACAAAATATTTGTTGTTATGACTTTTCCATTATGCTGGCAATATCCTGATATGGTTGCGCTATCATTTGATAATGAAAATATATCTTGTGTAAATTGTCGATGTAAAAAAGACTCTGCGTCTATTCCTGATATATTTATTATTATAAATTCATCCAATTCTGTATAAAATGTAAGGTGTTGTTTCATATTTTATGATTTCTTATGTTTAAATATTATGGTTAAATTTTATCAAATAAAAAGAATGAATTTATTAGTTATGCAATTAATAAACATTCTAACAGTCATTTGGTATATTTTATTTATGTCATTTATAATTTGGACTAGAATACCAATTTCATTATTAGAAAATAAAAAAATTCAAATAGTTGTAGAATCTGGGAATTCAGTTAAATTTATAGTTAATTCAATAAATCAAAATGATTTTCATTTTAATGAAAGAAATTTCATTTGGATGACTTATTTATATAATAATGATCAGAAATTTAAAGCTGGTGATTATGAAATAAGTACTAATGATACTCCTTATTCATTAATGAATAAATTTATAAAAGGTGATTGTAATCATAGAAATCGTATTTTATTTATAGAAGGGTGGAATTTTATTCAATTTCGTCAGGCTTTAAAAAAAAACATTCATATTAAACAAACAATAGATAATGTAAGTGATTACGAATTGATGAGAATGTTAGATTCTGTCATATTAACTCCGGAAGGACTTTTTTATCCTGATACTTATTATATATCTCATGGTATTACAGATTTTGAGGTTTTAAAAATAGCTCATAATAAATTTAATGAGATTCTCTCAGAAGCATGGAATAATAGAAGTAAAGATATTGCAATAAAAACTCCATATGAGGCAATGATTGTAGCTTCTATAATAGAAAAAGAATCAAGTAACGAAGAAGATAGATTTACTATTAGTGGAGTTATAAATAATAGATTAAAAATTGGCATGCGTTTACAATCAGATCCAACAATTATATATGGCATGGGTAAATTATTTAAAGGTAAAATTAAGAATAGTGATTTAAAAAAAGATAATCCATGGAATACATACACAAGGAGTGGTTTACCTGCTACTCCTATTTGTTCTTTTAGTAAATCTTCTTTATATGCAGCATTGAATCCATATAAACATGATTATATTTATTATGTTGCTAGAGGGGATGGAAGTACTAGTTTTTCTAAGACATTAGAATCGCATAATAATAAGGTTAAAGAATTTTCATTGAAGAAAGGTAAAATGTGAAAAAATTGGGAAAGTTTATAACTCTAGAAGGAATAGATGGATCAGGTAAAAGTAGTAATGCATGCTGGTTAAGTAATATGCTAAATACTAAAGGAATTGACTCAGTAGTAACTAGAGAACCAGGAGGAACATTTTTAGGGGAGCAATTAAGAGAGCTAATAGTAAACATTAATATGGAAGTAGAAACAGAAACATTATTAATTTTTGCTGCTAGGTATGAACATTTTAAAGCAGTTATAGAACCATCCTTATTATCAGGTAAATGGGTGATATCAGATAGATTTATTGATGCTACTTATGCATATCAGGGATTTGGTAAAGGTTTAGATTTTAATAGAATTCAAGACTTACAGTTTTGGATTGATTTGAGGTTTAATCCAGATATTACATTTTTATTTGATATATCATTTGAAACAATGTTAAAAAGATTTTCTAAGGATAGAAAATTAGATAAATTTGAAAAAATGGTAAATTATTTTGATAAAATTAGGAATGGTTATTTAGAAATAGCTGATAAATCTAAAGATAGAATAAAGATTATAGAATCTGAAAATTCTATTGATATTGTACAAATGCAGATATTAGAACATATTAATAATTTATTAAATCAAACTTATGTATTATGATTAGTTGCTCATTTTTCCCATGGCAGTTTGATTTAGCTGCTCAATGGTTAAAGAACATTGATAGAATTCACCATGCATGGTTGATAAATGGTTTGAATGGAATAGGCAAATTTGAATTTTCAACATCATTTGCAGCTACTATTTTATGTGAAAATTTAACAAATAATTTTGCTTGTTGTCATTGTGTATCATGTAATTTAATAAAAAACAATAATCATCCTGATATAAAATTTTTATTGCCTGATGCATTATCTGGTTTGATTACAGAGGATTGCAATGATAATTCTATCCAATTATCAAACGAGATTCGTATCGATCAGATTAGAGATATAATTCCTTGGATAAATATTACTCCTTATCGTAACAATAAAAAGATTATTATTATATATAAAACTAATAATTTAAATATAGTTTCTTCTAATGCTTTATTAAAAATAATAGAAGAACCTCCACCTAATGTAATTATTATTATAGTGGCAGATTATTTAGAAGGTATTCTGCCTACAATTATATCTCGTTGTCAAAGAATTTATCTACCTATACCAAATAATAATATTTCTTTAGACTGGTTAAATAAGAATAATGTTAACAATTCAAAAGAATGGTTATCTTTTACTGGTGGAGCGCCAATAAATGCTTTTTATTATAGTAAAAAACGTGATAATCCCTGTCATATATGGATTAAGAATTTATTAGATATGCTATCAAATGATATAAAAGTTCCTATTTATTCAATATTAGAAGACAATTATGACACAATAATTATTCCTGAGCTTATAGAAATATTTCAAAAAATATTTTTTGATCTAATTATGATAATTTATGGCTTTTCTCCTAAATATTTTATAAATTTAGAAAATATTTTTAAAAAGTTAAGTTGTAGGACTAATAAAGAAATTTGTATAAATATTTTTATTTGGTTAAATAATAAAAGTTTATTGTCCAATTACAAATTAAATAAAAAAGTATTTGCAAATAATATTTTGCAAAAAACAATAGAATCTTTTAAATAAAAGGTATGGAAATGTTCATAGATTCACATTGTCATTTAAATTTACCAGAATTATCGGATAAAATTGAATCTATTCTGGAAAAAATGATTAATTCAAAAGTTTATTCTGCTCTTATTGCAGGTGTTAATAAAAAAGATTTTTCTGACTTGTTAAAACTAGTTTCTCAATATGATAACCTTTGGGGTTCTGTAGGCATGCATCCTGAATGCATAGATGAAGAAGAATATTCTATAGAAGATTTATGTTCATTAGCCAAGCATACTAAAATAGTAGCTATAGGTGAGACTGGTTTGGATTATTATAGATCTGCAACTCAAGATTTAGTAGATTTACAAAAAGAACGTTTTAGAAAACATATTATAGCTGCTAAATTATCTAAGGTTCCTTTGATAATACATACTCGTTCATCTGCATTAGAAACATTAAAAATCCTAAAAGAAGAAAGGGCTAATGAGGTAGGTGGGGTTATACACTGTTTTTCAGAAAATTGGAATATTGCTAAATTAGCAATGGATTTAAATTTTTTTATTTCTATGTCTGGTGTTGTTACTTTTAAAAATGCAAAAAATATTCAAGAGGTAGCTAAAAAAATACCATTAGATAAGTTATTGATAGAAACAGATTCTCCATACTTATCTCCTGAACCTTATAGAGGTAAAATTAATGACCCATCTAATGTAATTTATATTGCTAAAAAGATTGCTGAATTACGTGATATATCCGAAACAGAAGTAGCCGAATCATCAAGTAAAAATTTTTATTCTCTTTTTACAAAAGCCAATAAAAGAATGGTCAGTTAAGGGACTATATTAATCCAAGAATTTTGTTTGAATTTATCTTCAGATAGTTTTTTTGCTGCTTTGATAGTCTTACTATCTAACTCAACTCTTTCTAGAGAGCACATTTGAGAAAATTTTTCTATCATATTCTTTATAAAGTGCTCTCTGGAAAATCCAGTAGATATAAGGGCAGAATCATCTACTCTTTTATTGGCACTTTCTATTCCTTTATCAGAAATTTTTTCTTTTCCAATGCGCAATAATTCAAGCATTTTATTTTGATTTATAGAATAGGCAATTGTTACATGATGTAGTATTGAATTTGAAAATCTTGCCTGAGCAGCGCCTCCTATTTTTTTACCGTTTTCTGATTCGATATCATTTATTGGTTTATATCTAGCAGGAACTCCTAAGTCTATAAGAGCTTTAATAACCCAATCATCTAAAAACTTATAAGATTCTTGAAAACTCATATCATTTACTAAATTTATAGGAGCGCTAATAGAATAAGTTATAGTGTTTCCTGGCTCTATAAACATAGCTCCACCTCCAGTAATTCTTCTTACTATTTCTATATTATATTCTTTAGATTTTTCTTGATTTACTTCATTTTTTATTGATTGAAAACGACCTAATACTATAGCAGGTGATGCCCATTCCCATATTCTTAATGTGGGATGTCTCAAACCATCATTAACTTCTTTTGTGATTAACGCATCTAATGCCATATGTATATTAGGTGCTTGTGAGTAAGTATGAATTAATTGCCAATTATAATCTTTCCAAGTTTTTTTCATAATTATTCCAAAGCTTTTTTTATAGCTATAGCAATTGCCTCGCAAGAAAAACCTAAAAGTTTAGTATTTTTTGGTAAATTGCTTTCTATTTTTTCTTTAATGACTAATTCAGTAGATTTTATTGAAATACCTTCTAAAGAACTATTTATTATGTCTATAGTTTCTGGGGGTTCAAGAAAAAAGTCGCCGCTAATATATATATTATAAATCTGATTTTCAGAATTAATCTCAAAATCAGCTGCAACTAATTTACCTCCTGGTACTTTATATTCACCATGCATTTAGTATTTACCTATATATTAATTATGGGATGTTTATAAAGTATAATATATATTACTTTACATAATATATATTATACGCATAGAAAATTATACTTATTCCCACTCTATTGTAGCTGGAGGTTTATTTGATATATCATATACAACTCTATTAACACCAGGAATTTCATTTATAATTCTGGATGAAATTTTTGATAATAAATCATCTGGAATTTTTGACCAATTTGCTGTCATGAAATCTAAAGTATTTACAGCTCTTAAGACTATAACATATTCATAAGTGCGGTGATCTCCCATAACACCTACAGATTTTATAGGTAAAAATACAGCAAAAGCTTGAGAAACTGAATCATACCAACTTTTACCAGTTAATTGATTAAGATTGTTTCTTAATTCTTGTATGAAAATATTATCAGCACCTTGTAATATTTTTACAAATTCAGGTTTTACTTCACCTATTATTCTTACAGCTAATCCAGGACCAGGAAATGGATGTCGGAATATCATTTCAGGTGAAATTCCTAATTCTAAGCCAATTTTTCTAACTTCATCTTTAAATAAATATTTTAATGGCTCTAATAGCTTAAGATTCATTTTTTCTGGAAGTCCACCAACATTATGATGAGATTTTATAACCTTAGAAGATCCATTTTTAGCATTTGATGATTCTATAACATCTGGATATATCGTACCCTGAGCTAGCCATTTTATGTTACCAAGTTTATTTGCTTCTGATTGAAAAACGTTAATAAATTCAGCACCTATTATCTTCCTTTTTTCTTCAGGATCAATTATACCTGACAATTTTTGAAAGAATAAATCAGATGCATCTTTGTATATAATATTAATATGGTAAGAAGAAAACATTTTTTCTACTTGTTTTTTTTCGTTTAATCTCATACATCCATGATCAACAAAAACACATGTAAGTTTTTCTCCTATAGCTTTATGAATTAGAATGGCAGCTACAGAAGAATCAACTCCACCTGACAATCCAAGTATTACTTTATCATCTCCAACTTCAGATTTTATTCTTGATATTGTATTTTCTATATAATTTGGCATACTCCAGTTTGATTCACATTGGCAAATATTTTTTACAAACCTTTTGAGTATTTTGTTTCCTAATATTGTATGTGTTACTTCTGGATGAAATTGTAAACCATAAAGATTACGGTTGCTATCTTCCATTCCTGCAATTGGACAAGAATTTGTATAGGCTATTTTTTTAAAACCATCAGGTAATTTTGTAACAGTATCTCCATGACTCATCAATACTTTTAGAATATTTACATCATCGTTATTTTTAATAACTTGTATTCCATCTAATAGTTTACTAGGGCTTGAGATTATAAGTTCTACTTCTCCATATTCACGATTTGTTGATAAGCTAACTTGACCACCTAATTGATTTGCCATTAATTGCATTCCATAACAAATGCCTAAAACAGGAATACCAATTTCTAATATAAATTTCTTAAGTGTATCATGATCATTATTGTCTATTGACTCATGACTGCCAGAAAGAATTATACCTTTCAATCCAACATCAATCTTATTGTTAATAAATTCTTTATCAATATTATTGTGGATTACTTCTGCATAAACTCCTAATTCTCTTATTCTACGTGCAATAAGTTGAGTAAATTGAGACCCATAGTCGATAATTAAAATATGTTGGTTCATAAAATATGTTATAAAATATTAATCTGATCTGTAATTAGGTGCTTCTTTGGTGATATGTATATCATGAACATGAGACTCACGAACTCCTGCTGATGTAATTTCCACAAATTCAGATTTAGTTCGTAAATCATTTATAGTTTGGCAACCACAATAACCCATTGAAGAGCGTAATCCACCTATTAATTGATAGATAATAAAAATAGCACTTCCTTTATATGGAACTCTACCCTCTACTCCTTCTGGAACTAATTTATCTGCTGATGATTTGTTGTGACCTTGGAAATATCTATCAGCAGATCCTTTTTCCATGGCTGCTATACTTCCCATTCCTCTATAAGACTTATAAGTTCTGCCTTGAAATAAAATTTCTTCTCCTGGAGCCTCTGATGTTCCAGCAAACATACTACCCATCATACAAACATGGGCTCCAGCAGCTATGGCTTTTGCTACATCCCCTGAATAACGAATTCCACCATCTGCAATTAAAGACACATCAGTATCTTTTAAAGCTTTAGCGACATCTAATATAGCTGTTATTTGTGGAATTCCAACTCCAGCAATTATTCTAGTTGTACATATAGATCCAGGACCTATTCCTACTTTTACAGCATCAGCACCATATTTTACTAAATCTTTTGCAGCTGATGCTGTAGCTATATTTCCACCTATAACATCTATGCTATAGTTAGACTTAATCCATTTAATTCTTTCTAAAACACCTAGTGAATGTCCATGTGCTGTATCTACAACTATTACATCGGCTCCAGCATTTACAAGTTTTTCAACACGTTCCTCTGTGTCATGACTTATACCTACTGCAGCTCCAACACGAAGCTGTCCACGGGAATCTTTATTGGCAATAGGATGTTCGGTATTTTTTACTATATCTTTAACTGTAGCTAAACCACATAATTCAAAATTAGAATTAACTATTAGAACTCTTTCTAGTCGGTGTTTATGCATTAATTTTTGAGCTTCTACTAAAGTAGCACCTTCTTTCATTACAACAAGCCGATCTTTTGGAGTCATAATATTTTTTAAAGGTTGATCTAGATTTACCTCAAAACGAAGATCTCGATTTGTTACAATACCAACTACTTTATTGTTTTCTACAACAGGTAAACCAGATATACCAAATTTACGTTGTAAATTTATAGCTTCTAATACCTTCATATTTGGAGTTACTGTTATAGGATCTATAACTATACCAAACTCATGTCTTTTTACACGAGAAACTTCATTAGCTTGAGCATCTGGACTTAAATTTTTATGAATAAAACCTATTCCACCTTCTTGAGCTAGAGCTATAGCTAAACTAGACTCTGTAACAGTATCCATTGCTGCTGAGGCAATAGGTATATTTAGTTTAATGTTTCTTGTGAGTTTTGTTGTGAGAGACACGTTTTTAGGAAGAACTTCTGAATAAGAAGGTACTAATAGCACATCGTCAAATGTTAGAGCTTTTTTTAAAGTATGCATTATTGACATTTAGATAATTATATAAATTCTTGATTGTACGCCATTTACATGTTAATGGAAGATGATATTATCAGATAAGCAACAATTGAATAATATTTAAAAAAAAATAGCGCGATATATTACCGCGCTATTAGTTTTATGCGTGATTAATTAACAACACTTAATATTGCCATTAACTCCATATTTAGAATTTTGACATTCCTTAAAAAATTCCTCATAAGTAAGTGGAGTTTTATTTGGATGATTAGTATTCATATGTTTAACATATTGATCATAATCTTGTATTCCAACCATTAATCTAAGTGTTTGGCCTAAATACTTGCCAGCAATAGAAGTTTTTTTAGCTATCAAATTAAATAACATTTTGTTTTCTCATGCAAATTGGTTAAATAGTATTTAAATCTGATTCTATACAAGTTGGTTTTTCGCTTTTTCTTGCTAAGAAAATGGAACGTACTCCAAATATCGCTATGCCTATAACAACTGACATAAATAAAACACATAGACTTGCATTTATATAATCATTTTTTATAACCATTTGCATTTCATTTATAGATCCTGCTGGTGATAGAATTATTCCATTCTCAATAGAATCTTTATATTTGTGAGCATGTGCTATAAATCCAATATTAGGATTAGAATCAAATAATTTATGAATAGAAGCTGCAAATGTACATATTAATAACCAAATAGTAGGTATTATTGTTACCCATGCATATTTGTCTCTCTTCATTTTAAATAAAACTACTGTACTTAATATAAGAGCTATAGCAGCTAACATTTGGTTTGCCATACCAAATAATGGCCACAATGTATTTATACCACCTAATGGATCGACTACTCCTTGGTATAAAAAATATCCCCATGCAGCAACACACATACTAGTAGCTATGATGCTTGCTAATATAGAGTCTGTGCGTTTAAATGATGGTATAAATGCTCCTAATAAATCTTGCAACATAAATCTACCAGCTCTAGTTCCAGCATCTACAGCTGTTAAAATAAATAAGGCTTCAAATAGTATAGCAAAATGGTACCAAAATCCCATCATTGATGGTCCACCAATAACTTGATGGAAAATATAAGCCATACAAACAGCAAGTGTAGGTGCTCCTCCTACTCGAGAAATAATACTACTCTCTCCTACATCTTTTGCTACTTGTATTAAATCATCAGGAGTAATGGCGAATCCCCAACTTGAAACGACGCTAGCAACTTCTTCTGGTGTTGTTCCAATTATAGCAGCAGGACTATTCATTGCATAATATATGCCAGGATCTATTATACTTGCAGCTATTAATGCCATGATAGCCACAAAAGATTCCATTAACATACTACCGTAGCCGATATATCTAGTTTGAAGTTCATTTTCTATTAATTTTGGAGTTGTTCCAGAAGCAATAAGAGCATGAAAACCTGATACAGCACCACAAGCGATAGTGATAAACAAGAACGGAAATAGTTTACCAGACCATACTGGTCCAGTTCCGTCTGTAAATTGGAAAACCATTGAAGGCATTTTCATAACAGGAGCTACTATTACTATACCTATAGCCAAACCTATTATTGTTCCTATTTTTAAAAATGTTGATAGGTAATCTCGAGGTGCTAATAAAAGCCAGACAGGTAGTACTGAAGCTATAAAGCCATAACCTATTAAAATCCAGGTTAATTGTTTCCCATCTAAATCAAATAAATACATTAACAGCTCATTATTAACAGCTTCTTTGCCAAAAACTATGGCAGCCATTAGTAATATGAATCCTATAATGGAAATTTCACCAATTCTTCCTGGTCTAATATATCTTAAATATACTCCCATAAAAAGCGCTATTGGCACTGTTGATGCTACTGTAAATGTTCCCCAAGGAGAATGGGTTAATGCCTTAACTACAATGAGAGCAAGAACTGCCAATATAATTACCATTATAATGAAAGTTCCAAACAATGCTAATAAACCAGGGGCTGTTCCTAATTCTGATTTTATTATATCTCCTAAGGATCTTCCATCTCTTCTTGTTGAAATAAATAGAACAACAAAATCTTGTACTGCTCCAACGAAAACAACACCTGCTAAGATCCAAAGCATACCAGGCAAGTAACCAATTTGCGCTGCTAATACTGGACCAACTAGAGGCCCTGCTCCAGCTATAGCTGCAAAATGATGTCCAAATAAAACATGTTTGTTCGTTGGAACGTAATCTATTCCATCATTATATTTCCAAGCTGGAGTAATACGTTCAGAGTTTAATTGAAAAACTTTATTAGCGATAAATCTACTGTAATAACGATATGCTATAAGATATACACAAACAGAAGCTACTAAAATCCATAAAGCATTTATGCTTTCTCCACGATTTAGAGCAATAAACCCAAGAGCAAAAGCTCCTATAATTGATAGAATTATCCATATTAGGTGCTGATGACAGCTCCTAGTACCACTTTGCATAATAATTGACTCCTGTCGCATGATATGATTCTTACGAGGCCAGACTCTGAGAATAATAATTTTTCTCAGGTGGGTGTTTTTTAGAATTTAGAAAAAAGCAAATTTCCAAGCTTTTAGCCATATTTGCTGAATTTAGTTATATATTTCACATGTCAATTTATGATTGATTACTTTTAATAACTATAATTTTATTACATGATATTAGTTTTATTTTACAAGATTTTAATATTTAACGCACCTCTCCTCCTAAAACTTATAGTAAATAACCAGCAATTATATGGTACTGTAGTTTCGATTGCACGAATTTTTTAAGATTTAATTCTTATCATGAACTTTAAAAAAATCTGATATCTTTTTAAGGGTATTATCAAGATACTTACAGTGGATAAGTAGAGTTTCAATTATCTAAAACTTATTAATTAGATATATTTTAATTGTGGTTTTTTTGTAATTTTAATATATCTAATATATTATCAAAATAATATCAAAATCGATAATATTTGAAATATATATCATGAATAGTATTAAAAATAAATTATTATTAGTAGCGCAGTATCTATTGCCTCATCATTTCATTTCTAAAATATTTTGGTGCTTTGCAAATTGTCGTATTTTATGGTTTAAGAATTTTTTAATACGTTATTTTATAAAAAAATACAACATAGACTTAAAGGAATATAAATTCCAGAACTATTATGAGTATATTAGTTTTAATGACTTTTTTACTCGACCTTTAAGTAATGTTCACTATAGATTAAATGAACAACAATATAAAGAAAATATATTAATATCTCCTGCTGATGGATTAATTAATGAGTATGGTTATATAAGTAATGGCACTCTAATTCAAGCCAAAAGCCATATTTATAGTGTTTATAATCTTTTAGGTAATAATTTAGAAGATTCTAATAAATTCAATAAAGGTAGTTTTATTAATATATATTTATCTCCTAGAAATTATCATCGTGTTCATATGCCATTAGATGGTTTGTTAGAAAAAATCATACATATACCTGGTAAATTATTTTCTGTTAATCCATTTATAGCAAAGAAAATTCCAAATTTATATGCTCGTAACGAGAGAGTAGTTTGTTTATTTGAAACTATCAGTGGATCAATGGCTGTAATTTTAGTTGGATCAATGATTGTTTCTTCTATTGAAACTGTTTGGACTGGCATGATAAATTCTAATGTTCCTATTTCCAATATTCATACTTTTAATATCAATACGATAAAGCATCCTCTTTTTTTAAAGAAAGGGGAAGAATTAGGTAAATTTAGGATAGGATCTACAGTAATAGTTTTATTTTCTAATAATAAAATAGATTGGGATAATGTTCTTGACTCAAGAAAAGATGTCTTTTTTGGGCAAAAAATTGCTATGTTTTAAAAACAAAGATTGTGAGCTTTTATTTTATGAAATGTTATTGTCTTAATAAATTTTTAACTCCTCTTAAAAAACAGGAAATAGATACTCCTACTCCTTCTGGTGAAGAAGTATTATTAAAAATCAAGGCTTCAGGAATATGTCATAGTGATATTCATTTCTGGGAAGGATATTATGATATTGGAGAAGATAAGAAACTTGAACTAAAAGATAGGGGGATAAAACTGCCTATGATACTTGGGCATGAAATTGTTGGAACAATTGTTTTAAAAGGATCAGATGTTATAGATTTGGAAATAGGAGATAATTGTATAGTATATCCATGGATAGGTTGTGGAAACTGTGAGAGTTGTAATATTTCTCAAGAAAATTACTGTGTTAATCCAAGATATTTAGGTATTCAAAGATCTGGTGGATTTGCTGAGTATGTGTTAGTTCCTAGTTATAAATATTTAATAGATATTAAAAATAATAATCCTGTTACAACAGCTCAATATGCTTGTTCTGGTTTAACAACATATTCTGCGATCAAAAAAATTGATCAATCTATTTATACTAAGAAACCAATTGTTATTTTTGGAGCTGGTGGACTTGGATTAACAGCTATATCTATTCTTAAAGCTTTGAATTCTTTTGGAGTGTTAGTTGTAGAAAAAGATGAAAGTAAAAGGAAAGCAGCTTTAAAAGCAGGAGCTTTAGATGTGTTTGATTTATTTGATGAAAATTTAGAAAGTAAATTATTAGAATATAATAATGGTAATAAATATAAAGCAGTTATAGATCTTATTGGGAACAATTTAACTAGCAGAATTTCTTTTAATGTTCTTGATAAGTTCTCTACGTTAGTAATAGTTGGTATGTTTGGAGGATTATCAAGTTGGCCTATAGCCTTGATTCCTATGAAAGCTATAAAAATTATTGGAAGTTATGTAGGTAATTTAAATGAATTTTATGAATTAATGGATTTGGTAATTAAGAATAAAATAACGCCAACACCTGTTCAAGCATATCATTTTGATAGAATAAATGAAGCCATGGATGATTTAAGAACAGGAAATGTTATTGGTAGAGCAGTTTTAGTTCATGATTCTTAAAGAGGCATCTAATTAAATATCTAACATTACACTACTTATTCTTTTCCATCTTTTGATATGTGTGTCTATATACTCAGGGTTATCTTTTTTTATCATATAGGCTGCTTCTTTTGCTTGTTCATATATATCTTTATCTTGTTCAATATCTGAGAATCTTAATATATTTACTCCTGATTGTTTAGTCCCTAAAAAATCTCCAGGACCTCTAATTTGTAGATCATATTTAGCAATTTTAAAACCATCTAATGTCTCAAACATTGCCTTTAATCTTTTTTTAGCTATATAAGATAATGGATTTTGATAAAGTAGAACACATATAGATTGAATATCACCTCTTCCTACTCTACCTCTTAATTGGTGTAATTGAGCTAAACCAAATCTTTCTGAATGTTCAATAATAATCATAGAAGCTTTTGGAACATCTACTCCTACTTCTATTACAGTAGTAGATACTAATAAATCTATAATTCCATTTCTAAAATCTTTCATTATTTCAATTTTGATACTATTAGATAAATTACTATGTATTAGTCCAATATTTAAATCTGGAAACTTTCCTTTAATGTAGTCAAATGTATTAACAGCATTTTGCAAATCAATTTTCTTGCTTTCATCTATTAAAGGACAAACCCAATATGCTTGTGAGCCATTTCTAACAGAATTTGCTATATACATTAAAAGTTCTTCTCTTCTATCATAAGATATTAGTTTTGTTATTATTGGTTTTCTATTGTTAGGCATTTGATTTATTATGGAGATATCCATATCAGCTAAATATGTCATAGCAAGTGTTCTTGGTATAGGGGTAGCGCTCATAGATAATAAATGAGGATATATTTCCTTTCCATCATCAATTAATATTCCTTTATTATATAAAGCAAATCTTTGCTCTACTCCAAACCTATGTTGTTCATCTATTATTGATAATCCTAAATTTTTAAAATGTATATGATCTTGTATTAGAGATTGTGTTCCTATTATGAATTGTATATTGCCATTTAAAACATTATCTTTAATAATTCTTTTTTCTTTTACTGATTTAGCACTTGTTATAACTTCCAGTCTAATATCTAAATTTTTAAACCATTTTTTTATGTTACTGAAATGTTGTTCAGATAAAATTTCCGTTGGTGTCATAAGTGCAACTTGTTTATTACAGGATATTGTTTGAATAGCAGCTATAACGGCTACTATTGTTTTACCACTCCCAACATCTCCTTGTAATAATCTGTTCATAGGAAAATCTTGAGACAAGTCTTTTGATATTTCATTTGATGTCTTTTTTTGAGCTTCTGTTAATTGAAAACCTAAAGATTTTAAGAAAACATCAATTCTTCTTGAATAATTAGTATTCTTATGTAATGGATGAGCTTTTTTTTCTATTCTATTTTGACGGATTAGTTCTATAGATAATTGATGAGCTAATAATTCATCAAATTTTATTCTAATCCACGCAGGATGTTTTTTTTCAATTAACAAATCTAGAGAAGAATTTGGCGGGGGATTATGTAGAAATCTAATAGATTCATCAAATTTCATTAGGGAATACTTTCTTGTTATATAGTTTGGGACTGTTTCTTCAATTTCCTCTAGTAGTATGTTAGATATTAATTTTCTAATTTTTGTTTGACTTAAACCCTTTACAGAAGAATATATAGGGGTTAAATTTTTAGGCAGATTAATTTTACAATTATATATTTTGGGATGTATCATCTCCAAATTTAATTTCCATTTTCCTACTTCTCCACCTACTCTTATTTTACTGCCTATAGATAATTCTTTCATTAGAGAATAAAAAAAATTAATCCATCTAAGCTCTAAAAATCCAGTGTTATCATTAATTGTAACAACAAGATATTTCTTGTTGAATTTTGAATCTAATACTTTTACATCAGTAACTAAACCTTCAACAACAATATATTTAGATAATTGTATGTTTGCTATTTTTGTTATGAAAGTTTCATTATTATATCTTAATGGTATATGAAGAAGAAAATCATCCTTTTCATTTAATCCCAATTTTAATAAATTATTATTAAAAGATTTCTCAGATTTTTTTTCCATATATAATTAAAAACCTAATTAGTATTTTTTGAAAACATATTAAAATTTATATGAGATTATTTTCTGAGAAATCATTTTATTTAGCATTTACAATGAAAGTATTGCCTCTGCTTCAAATTCAGCACCTTTAGGAAGATTAAGAACTCCAACTGTTGATCTTGCAGGAAATGGTTCTGGAAATATTTCAGACATTATTTGATTAACTATATCAAATTTACTTAAATCTGTCAGATACAGGTTAAGTTTCACTACATTCTCCAAGGAAGCATTTGATTCTTTTATCACGGCTTTCATGTTGTTAAATGCTTGACGTACTTGTAATTCAAAATTGTTTTGTACTAAAACACCAGTTTTGGGATCCAGTCCTATTTGACCTGATAGAAAAACAGTTCTTTTAGATTCACATGAGACTGCTTGAGAATATGGTCCTACAGCTTTGGGTGCGTCATTAGTATGAATTATTTTCTTACTCATTTTGAGTCTCTTAATTTAGTTAGGGTTAGAATTATTAATTTTCTACAAAAGCTTTTTCTATAACATAATCACCAGGTTTATTAATTCCATTAGATATTTTAAAACCAATTTTATTAAGAATATTGCTTATATCTATTAAAGCTTGAGAGTTGCCACAAATCATAACACGATCATTATCAGGATTTAACTTTGGCATTCTAATTTTAAGAAAAAAATTATCAAACATCAATAAATCAGTAATTCTTTTATTATTTTCAAAAAGCTCTTGAGTAACAGTAGGATAATATATTAATTTTTCTGCAATCAAACTGTCTAATATTTCATGTTGGTTAAAATGATTTTCTATATCGTCTTTATAAGCCAGATCACTCTTATTACGTACGCTATGTACTAAGATGACTTTCTCGAATCTTTCATATGTAGATAAATCTTTTATTATGCTTATAAAAGGTGCTAATCCAGTACCAGTAGCAAGTAAATATAAATTTTTTCCATGTTTAAGATTATTAATAGTGAGAGTTCCTACAGATTTATTACTAACTAATATTTCATCACCTACTTTTAGATTTTTTAAATGTGATGTTAATTTACCATTTGGTATTTTAATACTAAAGAATTCTAAATAATCATCATAATTAGCACTTACTATACTATAAGCTCTCATAATTATATTGTTTTTTATATTAAGTCCTATCATAACAAAATGACCATTTTCAAATCTAAAAGATTTATTTCTTGTTGTTTGAAATGAAAATAATTTATCATTCCAGTGATGGATTTTTATAACTATTTCTTTATTCAAGTTCACCATAATTTTTTTATATTCCTAATTTGCAATATAACTTATTTTTTATAAAAAAATTTCTTGTAAATCATTTAAGAATCTCCACCCTAGTGGAGTAGCTCTGAAATAATTTTCGTCAACTTCTAGTAATTTTTTTTCATAGGCAATTTGAACTTTTTTGTTGATACTATTGATAGGCATTCCTGTTCGTTGTTCAAAAAAAGATTTCTTAATTCCTTTCTTTAGTCTTAATGCATTTAACATAAATTCAAATGCTATATCTTTAGCTTGAACAAATTCCGACCCATCTATATCTTTTTTGTTTTCTATGGTGTTCTTAATCCATAAATCAGGGTTGTATATTCTTTTTTTTCTTAATATATAATTTTTAAATGATAATTTACTATGTGCTCCAGGGCCTATTCCTAAATAATCACCAAAATTCCAATAATTTAAATTATGAATTGATTGAAAATTATTTTTAGCATAAGCTGATACTTCGTATCGAAGAATATTTTTTATTTTCAACTCCTCTTCTATAAGATCTTGCATTTGTGCACTTAGATCTTCGTCAGGTAGATCATTAGGAGTATGTTTATCAAAGAAAGTATTTTTTTCTATTGTAAGATTATATAATGATAAATGATTTATATTTAGATTTATACTTTTTCTTACATCGTTTAAACAATCATCAATATTTTGCCCAGGTAATGCAAACATTATATCTATATTAATATTGTTTATTAAAGATTGAGTTATATCAATAGTTCTAAAGGTTTCATAGCTATTGTGTATTCTTCCTAATCTTTTTAATTTATTATCATCAAAACTTTGTGCTCCTATAGATATTCTATTAATTCCACTTGCAATATAATCCTTTATCTTATAAGAATCTAATGTACCAGGATTTATTTCAATAGTTATTTCCACTAAAGGATTTAAGTTCAAGTGTGTTCTAAGCATCTCAATAATCTTATCTATAGATTCTGACTTTAAAATACTAGGAGTTCCTCCACCTATATATACGGAAATAATTGTTCTTCCCCATATCAAATGTAAAGATTTCTTTAGCTCAATGCTTAAAGCTTTTATATACTCTTCTTCAGGAAAATTGTTGTTTCTTATAGCGTGGGAGTTGAAATCACAATAAGGACATTTTTTTACACACCAAGGAACATGTATATATAAAGATAATGGTGGTGGTTCTTTTATATTAATATTGCTTGAAATAGGTATTATATTTTTATCAATATTCTTTTCTAAAAAGATAGGTATTATTTTATTCATTTAAAAAGCTAATTATTTATTAAGTTCAACTCTTGAATCAATTTCTTGCTTGCTATAGATCTATGACTAATATTATTTTTCTCATTTATAGAAATAGATGCCATAGTTTTACCTATTGAAGGTAAGAAAAAATGAGGATCATACCCAAATCCATTGGTTCCGAATGGCTCATCTACAATAGTCCCTTTGCAAATTCCATAAGTCATTATAGGAACATAATCATTGGGATTTCTTATTAAAACAATATTACTTATATAATAAGCATTTCTATTTTTAATACCTTCTAAATTTTTTATTAATAATTTATTATTATCTATATCATTACTTGATCTATTATTAGATGCATATCTAGCTGAAAAAATACCAGGTTTATTCTGTAGTGATTCAACACATAATCCAGAATCTTCTGCTAAAGCTGGTAAACCTGTTAATCTACTAACGTGACGAGCTTTATTTAGAGCATTTTCAAAAAATGTATTATTATTTTCTTCATTATAATTTATACCAAACTCACTCTGAAGATATAATACTATATTTAATTCTTTAAATAATTCAGAGAACTCTTTTAATTTGTTTCTATTAGTAGAGGCTATAACTATTTCTTTTATTTGTTTATAAGAGTAATTTTTCATTAGTATATCTTGTTAAAAAATTTGTTAAGTTATTAATTTGAGTTATATCATTATGTTTTAATAAGTTTTTAATATATTAGGCTTTCTTTATTAAAATTTTTTTGTTAAGTATAATGGATCTGTATCTATTATTTAGCAACATTGGTAAATAAAATAAAAGATATTTATCTTAAGTAATTTAACATTGTTTTTTATATTAAGTTAATTAAAGGAGAAGTATAAAGATGGTTAACTCTTCTAAAAATAAAAAAATACGTCATTTCCTAGAGATTAAAGATTTTAATAAAGATGAAATTCTTTATATTTTTGAACGATCTAAATTTATTAAAGAAAAGTTTAAGAAATATGAAGCTCATATGCCTTTACATGATCGTACTCTAGCTATGATTTTTGAAAAAGCAAGTACTAGAACTAGGGTGTCTTTTGAAGCAGGGATATATCAAATGGGGGGATATGCAATTAACTTAACCTCTAATGATTCTCAATTAGGAAGATCTGAGCCAATAGAAGATACAGCGAGGGTTATATCAAGAATGGTTGATATAGTCATGATAAGAACTTTTGAACAAGAAAGAGTCAGAAAATTTGCAGAGTATTCAAGAGTTCCTGTTATTAATGGATTAACCAATGAATTCCATCCATGTCAGATATTAGCAGATATTTTTACTTTTATAGAACATAGAGGATCTATAGAAAATAAAAAAGTTGCTTGGATAGGTGATGCTAATAACATGTCTTATACTTGGTTACAAGCTGCAGAAATTTTAGGGTTTACTCTACATATTTCAGCTCCAAATGGTTACAAATTGGATGAAAAACTTATAAAGAATTCTTCTTCAGATATATTAAAACAATTTGATGATCCTAATGAAGCGTGTAAGAATGTTGATCTTGTAACAACAGATGTATGGACTAGCATGGGTTATGAGGCTGAGAATTCTAAAAGGAAAGCAGCTTTTGAAAACTGGTGTGTTGATGCAAAAATGATGTCATCTGCAAATGACGATGCTTTATTTATGCATTGTTTACCAGCTCATCGTGGGGAAGAAGTTACAAATGAAGTAATAGAAGGACCCAAAAGTGTAGTATGGGATGAGGCTGAGAATAGATTGCACGTTCAGAAGGCTTTAATGGAATTTTTATTATTAGGCAAACTGTAAAATTTAGTTTTAATGACAATAAAAAATCGGCTTATTACCTATCTTTAGATAATAAGCCGATTTCATTTGTATTGGTGGGTGCTACAGGGTTCGAACCTGTGACCTACGCCTTGTAAGGGCGCCGCTCTACCAACTGAGCTAAGCACCCTCTATATTATAGAGAGCAGATATAAACAAAAATTTATTTACTATATACTACACTTTTATTTTAGAAAATCAAATTAAAATGTTTAAATGTTGTTAATTAACTGCTTCTTTTAAATTTTTCCCTGGTCTAAACTTAGGAACTCTAGTTTTTTTGATTTTTATAACCTCTCCAGTACGAGGATTTCTTCCATTACGAGCTGCTCTAGTAGATACCATAAATGATCCAAATCCTACTAATGTCACAGATTCACCTTTTTTCATAGTTTCTGTTATTGCATTTACTAAGGCATCAATAGCACGATTTGCTGCTGCTTTGGAAATATCAGCATTGCTAGCAATATGCTCAATAAGTTCAGTTTTATTCATTTAAATAACCTCTAAAAATTTTTTCTTAAGACACCTACTTATAGGATGACAAAATATACACTCAAAAATATTTTTTGCAAAAAACAATAAATTTAGTAATGTATATTATGGCATTGTTATTACAAATGATGTCAATTTTTATAAAAATAAAAATGTTGTTTTAAATAAAATTTATATAATTATATTATTTGCCACTAGTTCTCTGACGTACACTTTCGTATAAACAAATAGCACTTGCTACTCCAACATTTAAACTTTCTACTACACCTAACATGGGGATATGTACAAGATAATCACAAGATTCTCTAGTAAGTCTACGCATTCCATCTCCTTCAGATCCCATTACCCACCCTGTTGATTTAGTAGAGTCTACGCTATAAATACTATTATCAACTTTTTCATCTGTACCTATTAAACATACCCCCATATCTTTTAAGTTCCTTAAAGTTCTAGCAAGATTAGTTACCATAACATAAGGAGTTATATCAGCAGCTCCGCATGATACTTTATAAACAACATCGTTAATACTAGCAGATCTATTGCGAGGTGCAATTACAGCATGAACTCCTGCTGCATTTGCAGTTCTTAAACAAGCCCCTAGATTATGGGGGTCTGTTACACCATCTAATATTAATAATAAGTATGGTTCATTAGCAGAATCTAATATTTCTTCTAAGTCATTAGATAATTTAATTTCATCGCATATAGCAACAACACCTTGATGTCGTATATTACCAGTTAAACTATTTAATCTATCAATCCCAACAGGATAAACTTTAGCTATACCAGAACTATTAATTTTTTCCAATAAATAGTTAATCCTTTTATCCTTACGTTTGGAATCAATATATACTGTTCTAACTGATTCAGGATACTTATTTAATCTAATTAAAATAGAATGAAATCCTGCTATAACCTTTGTAGAAGACATTATAAATATTCTCTATTAATTATCAAATGGATATAATAAAGTCACCTTATAACAAAAGCAAACCAAATTTTAATTTTTTATCGAAATAAATAAATAAGTTATCTATAAATTGTTTAGACCCAAAACTACTTGTCCTTTTTCTGGGTATATATTTTTTATAAAAACTTCAATTTTATTGCCAATATTGTACGAAATATTATAATCCTTATTATAAAAATAATTTTTATTCTTATAGTATTTAAAGTTTATTTTTTCTAATTCTGATATATGAATCATACCGTCTATATGTACATTGTCTAGTGTTACAAAAATTCCAAAATTTAAAATATTTGTTATTACACCATGAAAAGATTTACCTACATATTTTTTTAAAAAACTATGTAGTAGCCAATTATTGCCATATCTTGATACTTCGTCTGCTCTACGTTCATACTCAGACATTTTTGCTCCAAGTTTTATATAGCATTTACTATCTACATTTTCTATATCTGTATTCTTATTTAGAATCGATTTTATTATCCTATGATTTAATAAATCTGGATATCTTCTAATTGGAGAAGTAAAATGAGTGTATGATTCATAAGACAAACCAAAGTGACCTATGTTATCAGGGTTATATGACGCAGTTTGCATAGCTTGTAAGCAACCTATTTGTATAACATTGAAATTTTCATGATCTTTTATATTGTTTAAAAAATTATTAATATCTTTAGATATAGAGAAATTATACTGATTTATTTGTAAATTTTGAGACTTTAAAAAACTTTCTAGATTTTTTAAGCTTTTATCAGAAGGTTTTGGATGTATTCTATATAAAAAACAGCCTTTGTTTTTACTTATAAATTTAGCAGCACAGTTATTAGCTGCCAACATAAATTCTTCTACAATTTTATGAGAGTAACTTCTTTCTTTTTTTATGATTTCTTTAATAGAGTTATTTTCGTTACATATAATTTTAGTTTCTGGAAATTCAAATTCTATAGCTCCTCTTTTTTTTCTAGACTCCAATAGAATTTTACAAGCTTCATTTAAATTCCTTATATTTTCTTTTACTTGAATGGGTAAATTTACATCATAATTAAGTAATGTATTATTCACTTCTTCATAGGTGGTCCTAGCCTTTGATCTAATTATTGCTTTATAAAATTTATAATTCTCAATATTTGTTTCTTTTTTTTCTAAATTCGTTTTAGTTACTAATAGTTCACAAACTATAACTAATCTTTTTTTATTTGGTAATAAAGAACAGATATTGTTTGAAATATTTTCTGGTAACATGGGTATAACATGATTAGCAAAATATATACTAGTACCTCTTTTAACAGCTTCTTTATCTAGTTCACTATTGGGTTTAATATAATGTGATACATCTGCTATAGCCACAAATATTTTCCATGTTTCATTATTGTGGGAATTATTATCTGAGGTACAGTATAAGGCATCATCAAAATCACGAGCATCTTCATCATCTATCGTAATAAAAGGCATATCGCATAAATCTACCCTTTCATTATTATCATAATTACTTATAGTTTCTGTGAATTGATTAGATTCTTTTAAAACTTCCTTTGAAAAATGATCTTGGATATTATATTTTTTTGTAGCAATTTTAAAACCCATTTGGGGGTCATTAATATCACCTAACACTTCTTCAATAATACCCTCAGGTAATGAATATTTTGTTGGTTGTTTATTGATACTAACAATTACTATTTGTCCTTCTTCTAAACAATTGTCATTTATAATGATATTACTAATATATTTGGGTTCAATAGGCATCAAGAAATTTTTATTATCTATTTTCGTTATTTTGCCTATTATTTTCTCAGATTTGTGCTTTATAATTTCTACTATTTTACCTTCTATATATTGCTCTTTTTCTTTCTTTATGTTTCTAATTTTTTTAACAAAAACAACATCTCCATTAAACACTTTTCTCATTTCTTTTTTATTAAGAAAAATATTTAAATTATCTTCATTCGCTAAAAAACCACTTCCATCTTTTTTATAATTTACTATGCCTTTTATAAAATTATTATTCTCAGATAAGAGAATATTATGATTATTATCGAAATATATTTGTCCATCTTTATACATCATAAAAAGTCGTTTCTTTAGTTTTTCTATAGAAGTATCTTTTTTTATAGATAATGCATTTATTAAATCTACTTCTTTTAATTTTTCTTTATTGCTTCTTAACAAAGAAAGAATTTCTTCTCTTGAAGGAATATTTTTATCAAACCAATCTGGAATTAGATTGTTATTATTGTTTTTTTTTGATTTTGCCAATGTGATTTTTTCCGTATATAATTTTACAGTTGTATATTTATGAACAATTGTTCATGTTTATATAATACAATCATATGATGTAAATATTCAACATATTAAGCCCAGGTGGCGGAATTGGTAGACGCGCATGGTTCAGGTCCATGTGCCTTTATAGGTTTGGAGGTTCAAATCCTCTTCTGGGCACCATTATATAAAATTATTATTTTGTTTTAATAAATAAAAAAGTTTATTCATATAGTAAAAATAGATATTGCTTTTAAATATGTTTTTGTTATAGACTATACGAAGTATAGTTGTTTTTTTTATTATTTCAAAGGCGCATTAGCTCAGTCGGTTAGAGCGACGGAATCATAATCCGCAGGTCCCCTGTTCGAGTCAGGGATGCGCCACCATTTATTTCAATGGCGGCTTGTCTGATTTTTTTATTTGGTTGATATATCTAGATTTTTAGCTAATAATTTTGAAATTCCCAAATAATTTCTTGGTTCTAATAACAAAAGAGAATTTTTAACTTCTTGAGGTAAATCTAAAGTTTTTATAAATTCTCTAAGAGTTTCTTTGGTAATTCCTTTTCCTCTAGTAAGAGATTTAAGTTGCTCATATGGTTTTGGTAATCCATAACGTCTCATTATAGTTTGGATAGGTTCAGCTAATATTTCCCAACAATTGTCTATATCATAATTTACTGTGGTAGTATTAACCTCCAATTTGTTTAAACCTCGTATACATGACTTCCATGCTACTAAACAATAACCTAACGCAATTCCAATGTTTCTTAGAACAGTAGAATCAGTTAAATCCCTTTGCCATCTAGATATTGGTAATTTATCAGACATATGTCTTAACAAAGAATTAGCTACTCCAAGGTTACCTTCTGAGTTTTCGAAATCAATTGGATTGACTTTATGAGGCATTGTTGAAGAGCCAACCTCACCTTCTTTTAAAGTTTGTTTAAAATAGCCTAAAGAAATGTATCCCCATATATCTCTATCTAAGTCAATAAGAATATTATTTACTCTACAAATAGAATCAAATAATTGAGATATCCAATCATGAGGTTCTATTTGAGTAGTATGTGTATTTTGCACTAAACCTAATTTATTTAAAACATTCCTACTTAAATCTTGCCAATCTATGTTAGGGTATGATGCTATATGAGCATTATAGTTGCCAGTAGCACCATTTAATTTAGCTAATGGCAAAACTGAAGCAATTTGCTCAATACCTCTTTTAAGTCTAATAACTACATTAGCAAACTCTTTGCCAATTGTAGTAGGACTGGCTGGTTGACCATGAGTGCGAGCCAACATGGGATAATCAGAATATAATTGTGCTAAATTTTCTAGTTTATTTGTTAATGTATGTAATAGAGGTAATAATATATCTTTTCTTGTTCTTGAAAGCATTAATGCATGTGATGTATTATTGATATCCTCAGAAGTGCAAGCAAAATGAATAAATTCAGATATTTTTTCTTTTTCTGTAAGAAATGATATTTTTTCTTTAAGCCAATATTCTACAGCTTTGACATCATGGTTAGTAATCTTTTCAATTTCTTTGATTTGTTTTGCATCTTCTAATGAAAAGTTTTTTACTAAATCATATAGTTTCTTACGTTCCATATCTGAGAATGGTTGTATTTCAGATATGCTAGAATCAGTAAGGGCAATTAACCATGATACTTCTACTTCTACTCTATGAGCCATAAAGGCTGACTCAGAAAGATAAAATCTCAACTCATCCACAGATGATGAATATCTTCCATCTAGTGGAGATAATGCATTTAATTGATCTAACATTTTTATTAATCCACAAGAATTTTACTGTACAAATAGTTTATAAAAAAGAATATTAATTAATTCTATTTAACAAATAATCCCACCTCCTAAGCACACATCATTATCATATATTACTACAGACTGTCCTTCTGTTATAGCCCATTGATTTTCTAAGAATGAAACAATTAGTTTATTTTGATTGGTTTTTATAGTACAACTTGAATCTTGTTGTCTATATCTTGATTTTGCTGAAAATAAGTAATTATCTAATTTTTGAGGTTCACATCCTTCTATCCAATGTATATCTTCAGCTTCTAATAATTTTGACTGTAAAAGAGAACTATCTCGACCTTGTGATACATAAATAATATTATTATATAAATCTTTTTTTACAACATACCAGGCGTTATCGGAAACAGATAGGTTTTTTACTCCTCCTATTCCCAAACCTTTTCTTTGTCCTATTGTATAAAATGATATTCCATTATGCTCACCTATTTGTTTGCCATCTAGTGTTAAAATAGGACCTCTTTTAAATGGTATATATTTATTTAAAAAAGTTGTAAAAGATTTTTCTCCTATAAAACATATACCTGTTGAATCTTTCTTATAAGCATTAGGTAATCCTATTTTTTTTGCTAAAGCTCTTACATCTTTTTTATGTAGATTGCCTATTGGAAAAAGAGAACGAGAAAGTTGTTCTTGATTTAATCTATATAAAAAATAACTTTGATCCTTATTAAGATCAATAGCCTTTAATAATTGATATTTGTTTTCATTCTTCTTAATTCTTGCATAATGACCAGTTGCTATTTTTTTCGCACCTATTTTCAAAGAGTGATCCAGAAATGCTTTAAATTTTATTTCCGAATTACATAAAATATCAGGGTTGGGGGTTCTTCCTAAAGAATATTCTTTAAGGAAAATAGAAAATACTTTTTCTTTATAATCTTCTGAGAAGTTTACATACTCAAAATCTATGCCAATTAAATCAGCAACACTAGTTGCATCCAGCAAATCATTTTTTATAGAGCAAGAACTAGATTCATCATTTTCCCAATTTTGCATAAATAAACCAACTACCTTATAACCTTCTTCTTTTAATATCCAGGCAGCTACAGAAGAATCAACTCCTCCTGACATTCCAATAACAACCAACTCTTTAGATAATTTTTTAATCATTGTTCATCATTTTTTATATTTACTTAAAATAATAAAGACATTCTAGCAAATCGTTAGAATGTCTTTTAAATATAATTTAATAGTTAAATAGTTAATAAAATCTAATCATGTGTATGTGATAGAATTTGACGACGCACACGAACAGCTTCTGCTAAATTATTAAGAACTTTAACAGTAGTATTCCAATCTATACAACCATCAGTAATGCTTTTACCATACACTAAATCTTTACCAGGAATAAAATCTTGTCGTCCATATTCTAAATTGCTTTCTATCATTACTCCAAATATTCTTGACTCACCTTCTTTAAGTTGATTGCAAATATT
The DNA here is from genome assembly GCF_000340795.1 of Candidatus Kinetoplastibacterium desouzaii TCC079E. Lineage (NCBI taxonomy): Bacteria > Pseudomonadati > Pseudomonadota > Betaproteobacteria > Candidatus Kinetoplastidibacterium > Candidatus Kinetoplastidibacterium desouzai. Next base: position 406,617 of record NC_020294.1, read on the forward strand.
ATCTACAACTAAAGGTTGATTTTCTGGTTTTTTGTCACTATTAGAATGACTAGCATCTATCATTAATTTGGGTGATAAAGCAGCCTTGCCCATTTCTTCACTGGCATTCTGTACACTTAATTTATCATAATTAGGTTTTTTACCACCTCTTAAAATCATATGGCAATTCTCATTTCCTTCTGTGGAAACTATTGCAGAATGACCGCCCTTTGTTACAGATAAGAAATGATGTGGTTGAGAAGCTGTTTTGATTGCATCAATGGCTATCTTAACATTACCATCTGTTCCATTTTTAAATCCTACTGGGCATGACAATCCTGAAGCTAATTCACGATGAACTTGACTTTCTGTAGTTCTCGCTCCTATAGCTCCCCATGAAACTAAATCAGCAATATATTGGGGAGTAATCATATCAAGAAATTCACATCCAGCTGGTAACCCATGAGAATTTATGTTCAACAACAATTCTCTTGCAATTCTTATACCTTTATTTATATTAAAACTAGCATCTAAGTCAGGATCATTTATAAGACCTTTCCATCCTACAGTTGTGCGAGGTTTTTCAAAATAAACTCTCATAACTATTTCAAGATCATTTTTAAGTTCTTCTCTTAATCCATTTAAAAGTTTAGCATATTCTTTAGCGGCTTTTACATCATGAATAGAACATGGACCTACAACTATTACTAATCTATCATCAATACCGTATAGTATTTTATGAATAGCATTTCGTGCATTATGCACTACTGTTGAAATTTCACGAGTGCATTCCAGTTCTCTCATAACATGAGCAGGTGGATTTAATTCCTTAATTTCTCGTATGCGAAGATCATCTGTATTGTATGACACTGTACGACCTCATAGAATGATTATCTAATTTTGATAATTAGATATATTGTGCTTGATTATAAAAAAACAATTGTTTGAAAAGAGCATGTTTCATGCAAGATAATAAGCAAAATCAATGCTTTTTGCAAATTAAATAATTCTAATTAGTAGTTCCACCTACTGTAAGTTTATCTATTTTTATAGTTGGCATACCAACTCCTACAGGTACACTTTGTCCATCTTTACCACACATACCAACACCAGAATCAAGTTTAGAGTCATTTCCAATCATAGAAACTTGTTTCATAACCTCAGGGCCGTTACCTATTAATGTAGCACCCTTTATTGGAGTGGTAATTTTACCTTTTTCTATTAAATAGGCTTCAGAAGTAGAAAAAACAAATTTTCCACTGGTTATATCTACTTGACCACCAGCAAAATTAACAGCATATATCCCATTACTTACAGAGGAAACTATTTCTTCAGGAGTTGAAGATCCTGATACCATATATGTGTTTGTCATCCTAGGTAAAGGTATATGAGCAAATGATTCACGTCTACCATTACCAGTTATGTTAGAATTCATCAATTTTGCATTCATGATATCTTGCATATATCCACATAAAATACCATCTTCAATAAGAATATTGCTCTTTGTTTCATTACCTTCATCATCTATATTTAATGAACCTCTTTTATAAGGAATAGAGCCGTTATCTATAACTGTAACTCCCTTATTAGCAACCCTTTCTCCTATCTTTCCAGAAAAAACACTGGACCCTTTACGATTAAAATCACCTTCTAAACCATGACCAACAGCTTCATGCAATAGAATTCCAGGCCAACCATTTCCTAAAACTACGATCATTTCCCCTGCTGGGGCAGGTATTGCTTCTAAATTATTGATTGATTCTTTAACTGCATGATCAACATATGACGAAAGTATTTCATCAGAAAAAAAAGAAAAATCTGTTCTGCCACCACCCCCAGAATGTCCAATTTCCCTACGACCATTTTTTTCAGATATTACAGTTATAGAGATTCTTACCAATGGTCTTATATCAGCAACTATTTTACCATCACTTGCTGCTACGATAATTACTTCATATTCTGCTGCCAAACTTGCCATTACTTGTGAAACTAATGGATTACAACCTTTGGCCATTTTTTCTATTTTTTCTAATAAATTAACCTTATCGTTAGCAGATAAAGAATTTATAAAATTTGAATTGTTATATAAATTATTATTAATGACTGACGGTACGTATACTTTTTTATAACTAGAAGAATTTGAGTTCCCAATACTACGAACTATTTGTGATGATTTTAAAATAGAATCTAAAGATATTGAATCAGAATATGAAAAAGCAGTTTTTTCTCCACTAATAGATCTTATTCCTACCCCATGATTTATAGAAAAATTACCTGTTTTTACAATACCTTCTTCTAAACTCCAACTTTCTCTAAGTGCATATTGAAAGTATAAGTCAGCATAATCAATTTTATTGGAAAATATAATTCCTATGGCTTTATTTATGGTATTTTCATCAATACCAAAAGGATCTAAAAGAATATTTTTAGCAATGTGAAAATTATTATTTTTAGAGTTATTTATATTCATATATATGTAGATTAATGGACTGGATAAATATTTTTTATTATTTAATAATATCTAAAGTAATTAAATTCATTTTAAATGTTTATACTAACATTATTAGAATTAATAATTCTTATTAAATATAGAATAAAATAATTTGTAATCATTTTAAATGATTCAATCAAAATTCTCATAATAAATATTTTAAACTATTTTTAATAAAGACTTTTAATAAAATATGTATTAGAAATAGATTTTGAGCAATTTGTTTAACCAAAAAAGTAAATCATGCTAGAAATAGAAAACATAAAACATCCTAAAACTATATACCGTAGTGATTATAAAGAATATCCATTTAATATAAAAAAAATAGATTTGCAAATAGATCTTGATATAGATTGCACTGTAGTAACAAATATAATGCAAATTGAACGTAAAAATTCATTCAAAAAAGAAAGAAATATAATTTTTAATATTGACTCAAAAGAAGTTGATTTAGTTCAAATAGAGATAGATGGTAAAAAATTATGCGAGGAAGATTATATATTAAATAATAATTTATTGTTAATGAAAAACATACCTGATGTTTTTAATCTACAAATTACAACGAAATGCTTTCCTTCTAAAAATTCTAGCATGATGGGTTTATATATATCAAATAATAATTTTTTTACTCAGTGTGAACCTGAAGGATTTAGAAAAATAACATGCTTCCCAGATAGACCAGATGTGATGTCTAAATACACTGTAACATTAAGATCTGATAAAAAATATTCCACTCTCTTATCTAATGGCAATTTAATTAAAAAAAATATTTTAGATGATGGAAGACACGAATTTATTTGGGATGATCCCTTTCCTAAACCAAGCTATTTGTTTGCGTTAGTTGGAGGTAATTTTTCATGTAGAGAAAAAAATATTAAAACTAATAAAGGAAGAGATGTAAAACTACAAATATACTGTGATCATGAATTTGATTCTAAAACAGAATGGGCAATGTATTCTTTAATAAAAGCAATAGAATGGGATGAAAAAAAATATAATTTAGAGTTAGATTTAGATAGATTTATGATAGTGGCAGTTAAAGATTTTAATATGGGCGCTATGGAAAATAAAGGTTTAAATATTTTTAACATAGCTTATGTTATCGCTGATCAATATAGTTCTACTGATTCAGATTATGAAAATGTAATGGCAGTTATAGGACATGAATATTTTCATAATTGGACAGGTAATAGAGTTACATGTAGAGATTGGTTCCAATTAAGTTTAAAAGAAGGATTAACTGTTTTTCGAGAACAAGAATTCTGTAGTGATATTATTTCTGAATTAGCATCAACAAATAAAATAAAAACAAGTGTAAAAGCACTTAAACGTATAGATGATGTAATAGCATTAAGAACATACCAATTTCCTGAAGACTCTAGTTCTAATGCTCATCCTATTCGACCAAATAGTTATCAAGAAATAAGTAATTTTTATACGACAACTATTTATGAGAAAGGAGCTGAGATAATTAGAATGCAGCATACTTTACTTGGAGAAAAAAACTTTCTTGCAGGAATGAGTAAATATTTTGAGCTTTATGATGGTAAAGCAGTTACTTGTGATGATTTTGTTAATGTAATGGAATCTATTTATATAGAAAAGAACATTAATAATGAATGCAAAGATTTCACTGTATTTAAGAACTGGTATGAACAAGCAGGAACACCTATTGTAAATGTTACTTTAGATTATGATAAGAAAAATGAATTATGTATAATAACTCTTAGTCAAAAATGTGATTTTGTTGGAATAGAAAAAAATACTAAGAATTTTTTTAAAGAAAAGAAAATATTTCATATTCCTTTTGCTATTGGTTTATTAGATGAAAATGGTGAAAGTATTGATTTAATTTGCAACGAGAAAAATATTATCAATACAAATAATTCTTCTAACACCATGATTCTAGAGCTATATAAAGAAAGTCAAAGTTGGACATTTAAGAATATAAAAAATATCCCTATTCCTTCTTTATTAAGAAATTTTTCTTCTCCTGTAAAAGTAGAGTATCAATACTCAAATAAAGAACTATATATACTGTCTAACAAAGACACAGATTATTTTGCTAGATGGGAAGCTATACAAGAATTAAGTACTCGTCAAATAATTTCAAAATTATATCCAAATAAAGAATTAAGTTCTGAAATTGAAGAAAATTTAATTACTATCTTTAAAAATATTTTGCTAGATAATGATATTGATTCATCTTATTGCGCTAAATTATTAACTATTCCTGATGAAAAAATAATATTTGGTCGTGTAGAAAAAATTGATCCAATTGAAATATATAAAGCTCGCAGATCATTGCTAACTAATATTGGCAAGAAGCTATCGCAATATTTTTATAATAAACTAGATAAACTAGAAAATCTCATATCTTCTAATTCCAAGATGTATGATCCTATAATTAGTAACAATCGTTTTTTAAAGAATTTAATTATTAAATATTTAATATCTGCTAATGCTACTGTTATTGAAGATAAAGTAGAGAAAGATTTTTATAATTCTAATAATATGACAGATAGCCTCTCTCTGCTTTCAGATTTATTAAATTTTGGAAATAATTTAAAAGCAAAAAAAGCACTTTCTTATTTTTATGACAAGTGGAAATCTAATCCTTTAGTAATAGATAAATGGTTTGCATTACAAGCCTCTTCAGAAAGAACTACCATTAATGAAATAAAAGAATTAATGAACCATCAAGATTTTACAATCATAAATCCTAATAGAGCAAGATCTTTAATTTTTCAATTTTGTTTTAGAAATTATTTAGGAATGCACAATCTTAATGGTCTAGGATATCAATTCTGGGCAGAACAAGTTATTGCTATAGATGCTATAAATCCAGAAATAGCAGCAAGATTATCAAGAGCATTAGATAATTGGAATTTATTTATTCCAGAAATAAAAGATAAAATGTATGAGGCTCTTATAAAAGTTTATAAACATCAAAATCTATCAAAAAATACCTTTGAAATAATATCAAAAAATTTAAATATTCTATAAGGAGAAATATTTGGGTAGCACTAATTTAAATAACTTTTTAAATGAGAAGTATGTTTCTTGTCAATTAGATAAAGAATTATTTTATTTAATAGAAATAGTTGCTGATTCTTGTAAAAAAATTAGTAATATTATTAGAAATGAAAAAAATAAAGATTTATTTGGAGACTCTAATAGTTTTAATATTCAAGGGGAGCAACAGAAAAAATTAGATGTAATAGCTAATGAAATTCTTATAAAAGATACTCAATCTAGTGGGTATATAGCAGGAATAGCTTCAGAAGAATTAGATGATATTTATAAAATACCAGAAATTTATAAAAAAGGGAAATATATATTATTATTTGATCCTTTAGATGGATCTTCAAATATAGATGTTAATATATCTATTGGAACAATTTTTTCTATATTGGAAATTCCAGATAAATTTACCATAAATAATATTAAAGAAATAGATTATTTACAACCTGGCATCAACCAAATAGCAGCTGGTTATGTGTTATATGGACCAAAAACTAATCTTAATATATCATTTGGACAAGGTGTATCTTCTTTTTTTTTGGATGCTTATAATTCTTGGATACTATCTGAAGAAAAAATTACTATTCCAGAAAACACTAATGAATTCTCTGTTAATATTTCAAATATGAGGTTTTGGGAATCTCCTATAAAAAAATATATATCAGATTGTTTATCTGGTTTAGATGGTCCTTTAGCTAAAAATTATAATATGCGTTGGGTTGGATCAATGGTTGCTGACGTGCATAGAATTTTAAAAAAAGGAGGTATTTTTCTATATCCCAATGATTTTCGTTTAACAGGTAAAACTGGAAAATTAAGATTAATGTACGAAGTAAATCCAATGAGTTTTTTGATAGAACAAGCTGGTGGATTATCAATAGATTGTGAAAATAACTCTATTTTAGAAATAAAACCAACAAAACTACATCAAAGAATAGGAGTAATTCTAGGCTCAAGAAAAGAAGTTAATATAGTTAAAAAATATATTAATGAACTTTAGTTAGTTACAGTGTAGATAATATTATCTACACTGTAACTAACTGTTAATTTATATTTTCTATTCTAAGTTTAGTAACTTTTGATTGAACTACAGGTAAAGATTCTATCTGTTTAATAGCTTGATTTATATTTCGTTCTATAGATTCATGTGTTATAAAAATAATATTTGCTTCATTTTTATTATCTATACATGTTTCTTGTATCATTGACCCTATAGAAATATTAGAAATAGCAAGTATTTTAGAAATATCTGCTAATACCCCTGGTTGATCTTGAACTCTTAATCTTAAATAATAAGAAGTTGATATTAACTCAATAGGCAGAATACGTGCATCTGATAAAGAATCAGCTTGAAATGCCAAATGAGGAACTCTACTTCCAGGATCAGCAGTTTGCAATCTAGTTACATCTACTAAATCAGCTATTACTGCTGAAGCAGTTGGTTCTCCTCCTGCTCCCTGTCCATAATATAAAGTTGGGCCAACTGCATCACCTCTAACAAATACAGCATTCATTACTCCCTCTACATTTGATAATAAACAACTAGATGGTATTAATGCAGGATGTACTCTTAATTCTATTCCATCTGGTCTATATTTTGTTATAGCTAATAATTTGATACGATATCCTAGTTTTTCAGCATGAACAATATCTTCTGATGATAACTGAGAAATTCCTTCTATATGGGCACTATCAAATTGAACAGGAATACCAAAAGATAAAGATGCTAATAATGTAAGCTTATGAGCAGCATCTACACCTTCCACATCAAAAGTTGGATCTGATTCAGCATATCCTAATTTTTGGGCTTGTTGTAATACTTCTTTAAATGGTAAATTAGTAGAACGCATTTCAGATAATATGAAATTAGTTGTTCCATTTATTATACCAGCTATAAATTTTATACGATTGGCTGTCAATCCTTCTCTAATCGCTTTTATAATTGGAATACCACCTGCTACAGCAGCTTCAAATGCAACCATTACTCCTTTGGATGATGCTTTTGCAAAAATTTCATTGCCATGCTTAGCTAACATAGCTTTGTTTGCTGTAACTACATGTTTACCATTTTCAATGGCTTCTTTAACCAAATCTAATGCAATAGTATCACCGCCTATTAACTCAACAATTATATCAATATTAGGATCTCTTACTAAATCAAATGCATTCTGAACTACTTCTGCTTTTCCATTTACTAAAGATCGAGCGCTATCCACATTAAGAGTTGCAATTTTAGAAATTTCTATTTTTCTACCAGCACGTCTTTCAATTTCTTTCGCATTTCTATTTAAAACAGTCCATGTACCACTACCAACAACACCCATGCCAAGTAGGCCAACTTTTATAGAATCCATTTATATCTCTACCATTATTTAAAATATACAACAATTCATAAACATAGTTTATGATAACATGCTCATATTCATATATATACTTAATCAGATCAATTTCATACATATTTTTACAAAAAATTATCTTGATATATAAATGACAGTCAATATTTTAATTATAATAATTATTAGTAAAAATACTTCGTGTATATCTTGGAGATCAATATATTGAAGCTGTATCTAGAGAACTCTAATTATATAAATACTATAGATTCATATGGCAATAGTTTTATAGAAATCAATAAAAAAATATATGAGAAACCTATATATTTCACTGTAAATAGTGAAGTAAAAGAATGGATTGTTGATGATATTACTAATATATCTACTAAAGATATATCTTTCTTAATTAAGAATAGATTATTAGATTTAGATTTGAATTATAATTTATTCCTAATAGGAACGGGAAATAAATATAAAAATATAGATATGAAAATATTCATTCCATTATTTAATAAAGGTATTGGAGTAGAAATTATGAATACTAGATCTGCAATTTATACTTATAATATGATTACTATACAAAATAGAAATATTATATTTGCTGCATCTCCTATAACAAACTGAATATCATAAATCATATGAGTAATTTTATTATAAAACAAGCTCCAATTTTTACAGCTAAAACCACACAAGGACTGATTAATATAGAAAATTATTTTTATATTAAAAATATAGTGTTATTTTTTTATCCTAAAGATAATACTCCTGGATGTACTAAAGAAAATATAGACTTTAAAAATTTATATAATGACTTTACTAATAATAATACTGAAATATTAGGAATTTCTAGAGACACTATAAAATCACATGAAAATTTTAAATGTAAATATGATTTACCTTATAATCTTATATCTGATGATGATGAAAAAATTTGTAAATTATACGATGTTCTTAAGAAAAAAAACATTTTTGGTAAAAGTTTTTATGGCATAGAAAGAAGTACCTTTTTAATAGATATGAAAGCAAATATTATTCAAGAGTGGCGACGCGTAAAAGTTGAAAATCATGCTCAAGAAGTATTAAATTTTATACATAATCTTAATAGCAAATAAAATATATGAAATTACCCATTATTGGTATAACAATGGGGGATCCTTTTGGTGTTGGCCCTGAAATTATTATAAAATCTTTTCTAAATGGATTCTCTACTCCCACCGTAATTTATGGTGATATTTATATTCTAAATAAAGCTGCTGAACTAATTAATAAAAAAATAGATATTGTTTCTATACAATCTAGTGATTTAAAAACAAATAATGATTTGTTTATTTCTAATAGAAAGTTATATGTTATAGAGAGTTATAGGATAAATCAAAAGCAATTTACTCCAAGTAAGACTAGTAGTATTGGAGGGTTTGCTTCATATCAATATATTATAAATGCGGTACAAGATGCTTTATCAAACAAAATAAATGCTATAGTAACAGCCCCTATAAACAAAGAATCTTTTAGCAAGGCAGGGATAAATTTTCCTGGTCATACAGAGTTATTAGCAAATTTAACTAATACTAGTGATTTTGGAATGATGATGTTGAATGATTCATTAAAAATAATTCTAGTTACAATTCATTTGCCATTATCAAAAGTTAGCGAATTTATTAATATTAAGAATGAATTAAAATATATCAAAATGGCTAACGATGTTTGTGTTAATCTTGGAATAAGAAATCCCATTATTGGAGTTGCAGGGTTAAATCCTCATGCTGGTGAAAATGGTAAATTTGGTAATGAAGAAATTGATAGTATAATTCCTGCAATTAACGAAGCTCGTGATAATGGAATTAATGTATCTGGTCCATGGCCTGGTGATACTATATTTATGAAGGCAAGAAATGGAGATTTTGATATAGTAGTAGCTCAATATCATGACCAAGGATTGATACCTATAAAGTATTTGGGTATAGATAATGGTGTTAATGTAACAATTGGTTTGCCGATTATAAGAACAAGTGTAGATCATGGTACAGCTTTTGATATAGCTTGGAAAAACGGCATAGCTGATAATCAATCTTTGTTATCAGCTATTAGTGTAGCTATTGATCTTTCAAAAAAACAAAAATCATAAATCTAATTAGAACTGGTAGTATTAGCAAAATTTAGAAATCTTGTTGTTGGACCTTGGAATGTTAATCTTATAGTACCTATTGGACCGTTTCTTTGTTTGCCAATTATAATTTCTGCTATTCCCTTATCTTGTGAATCTGGATTGTAAATTTCATCTCTATATATAAATAGAATTAAATCAGCATCTTGTTCTATTGCTCCAGATTCTCTTAAATCACTCATTACAGGTCTTTTATTTTGCCTTTGTTCTAAACTACGATTTAATTGCGACAATGCAATCAAAGGACAATTTAATTCTTTAGCTAAACTTTTTAAAGAACGGCTTATTTCAGAAATTTCAGTGGCTCTATTTTCTTCCCCACTACCAGACATTAATTGCATATAATCTATTATAACCAAACCAAGTTGACCACATTGGCGTGATAACCTACGAGTTTTAGCTCTTACTTCCATTACATTTAAAGCTGGAGTTTCATCAATGTATAATTGAGCATCTTGCATTACCTGTATAGCATTCGTTATCTTTGGCCAGTCTTCTTCTGTTAATTTTCCAGTACGAATTCTATGTTGGTCTATAATACCTATAGAACCTAACATTCTCATTGCCAATTGAGTTGCACTCATTTCCATAGAGAAGATGGCAACAGGCAAACCATGTTCTATAGAAACAAACTCTCCTATATTCATAGAAAATGCTGTTTTCCCCATTGATGGTCTTCCAGCTACAACGATTAAGTCTCCAGGTTGCAAGCCTGACGTCATTTTATCTAAATCTATAAATCCAGTTGGAACTCCTGTTACATCTGAATCACTATCTCGACTATAAAGTTCGTCTATTCTTTCTACTACCTGCGCTAAAAGCGGTTGTATTTCTTGAAAACCAACAAAATTAGATAATCTATCTTGAGCAATTTTAAATACTTTAGCTTCTGCCTCGTCTAATATTTGTCTAGCTTCTTTGCCTTTGGTATTGAGTGCATCTTCTGATATTTCATCTGCTATTGAAACTAATTTTCTTAATACTGAACGTTCTCGTACTATTTCTGCGTATCTACGTATATTAGCAGCAGAAGGAGTATTATGAGCTAATGCATTTAAGTATTCCAATCCTCCAACATTCTCTGATTTTCCAGAACTTACTAAAGAATCATTAACAGTAATTACATCAGCAGGACGATCTAAACTAATTAAACTCTCTATATGATTCCATATTATTTTATGTTCACTTTTATAAAAATCTTCTGCTTTTATAACATCAGATATTCTATCCCAAGTTGAATTGTCTATAAGCAAACCACCTAAAACAGACTGTTCTGCTTCCACAGAATTTGGAGGAACACGTAAGTAATCTAATTTTTTAGATTCATCTTTCATAATTATTAAACTTATTCAAATAATAACAAAATTCCAAAAATTGTATTTGTTATTTATGCAATAATAGATCAGTAGAGATTGTTAATAAAAACAAAAAAAGATTAAATAATTTATTGCAAAAATCCAATATATAGGATTTTAATAATTATATAGGATTTTAATAATTACCAGAATTGGATTGGAAACCCATTCTGGTAATTAGAGTTGCTAGGAATCCTGTTTGGAAACCACCAAAGTTATTTCAACACTAACATCTGGATGCAATCTTATATTTGCAACAAATTCACCAATAGTTTTTATATGATCTACTGATAGAATTATTTGAGATTTATTAATATCAAAGCCTAATTTCTTTAAATGTTCAGATACATCAATACTGCTAACTGAACCGAAAAGCCTACCATCAACGCTTGTTTTTTGAGGAATTAATAACTTCAAACCAGATAATTTATTGCTAATGTTGGTAGCATTATTAAATTTTTCTAATTGTATTTTTTCTAATTCAATTCTTTTATTTTCAAATTCTTGAATAGCTTTCTTAGTAGCACGACGTGCTATTTTTTTAGGAATTAGAAAATTTCTTGCATACCCATCTTTTACTCGTACTATATCACCTAGATTACCTAGTGTCGAAATTTTCTCTAATAAAATGATTTCCATATTAACTCACACAATTATTTATGATTATCTGTATAAGGCAACAAAGCTAAGAAACGTGCTCTTTTAATAGCTATTCCTAATTGACGCTGATATATTGCTTTTGTTCCTGTAAGACGAGCAGGTATTATCTTACCATTTTCTTGTATGAAATCTTTTAATGTATCTACGTCTTTGTAATCTATTTCTTCTACATTGGCAACTGTAAATCTGCAAAATTTGCGACGTTTAAACAAAGGATTTTGTTGTACAAATTTACGTTTTTCCTTAGGTTTTCCATAAAACGACATTTTTATACCTTTAAATTTGGCTATAAATTAAAAACTCAAAGTTAAATTCTTATAAGAAATACTCTTATATTAATCACTAAGATTTATTATTCTTTGTAAATGAAATCTTAACGACATAGAGTTTCTATACTTTAATGCGATGAAACCACTAACACAAAATTCTTTATCATTAGGGATTTTATTTATAACATTAGTCAAATCACCTACAACAATAGAATTAATCAATAAATTTACATCTCTCTCAATACCAGCTTCTATCACTTTAGAAAAACTCTTCAAGGTTATTTCTAATATCGGAACACCAGCATGATTATATCTTATAGTATTTCTACTTATAATCATCGCACTAAGGTTAAGAACATTCATTATTATAGTTGATTAACTATTATTCTGATTGATCAATATCTTCATCCAATAAACTATTGGCTTCTTCTTTTTTTACAGATTTCATCATAATAGAAAGATCTGTAACAGGTTTTTTCTTTTTAATCAATAAATGTCTCAAAATAGCATCATTATAACGAAATGAGTTTTCTAACTCATCAAGAATATCTTGAGAACATTCAATATTCATACAAATATAATGTGCCTTTGCTAATTTCTGAATTGGGTATGCTAATTGACGTCTACCCCAATCTTCTGTACGGTGAACTAATCCCTTACCATCTGTAACAAGAGAACTATATCTTTCTATCATAGATTGTATTTGTTCACTCTGATCAGGATGAACTATAAACACAATTTCATAATTTTTCATAACAATAAAACTCCTTGTGGTTGTTTAGAAAATACAGTTTAATGTATTCAATCAAAACAGCCAGATATAAATCTGGCAAGTATATAAAATTTAAATATTTTAATTATACTAATTAAAATATTTAGTTAAAATTTATCATTCTTACGGATATTATACACTTTTTTCAATCACTGCATAAGCAGAATGATTATGTATAGATTCAAAATTTTCAGCTTCTATTTTATATTTAGAAATATTAATTAAATTTTTATCTATGCGAGAAGCTAAATCTCGAATTAAGTCTTCTACAAATTTAGGATGATCGTAAGCATACTCTGTAACATATTTCTCATCCGGTCTTTTTAGTAAAGACCATAGTTCACAAGAAGACTCTTCTTCGGCAAATCTAATAAATTTAGAAATGCTAATATCTGAAATTTCTTTAAAAATAATAGATAATGTTATATTAGATCTTTGATTATGAGCACCATAAGTAGAAATGGCCTTAGAACAAGGACATAAGCTAGTTACTGGAATTTGCAAGATTAATTCAAACTCATCTTTTGATTCCTTGTTAACACGTACTATAAATTCTACTTGATAATTCATTAAACTTTTTACTTTAGAAACTGGTGCTGTTTTTTCCATAAAAAAAGGGAAAGATAAGGAAATATCACCACTATTAGATTGTAATAAATCTAACATTTCCAAAGCCATTTGATGTAGTAATTCCGGAGTTAAAATTTTTAAACGATATTGTTCCAATAATGTTATGAATCTAGACATATGAGTACCTTTATCCTTTTCGGATAAAGAAACGGTCATTGTCCAATTAGCTGTAGTATTTTGAGTTTTAGAATCTAAATCTGAAATAATAGCAGGCAAGCAAAGATTACGAATACCGACGCGTTTGATAGGAATATGTCTTTTATCACTTAAACTTTGTATATCAGGTATTGTAGAATCTGGATTTAAAGTATTAATAGTCATTTATTAAAATCAATCTAATTAGTTTTAGAAATAAAGTGGTATATTTTCAGAATTTATTATTATAGAATCAAACATATAAATTTTTAAAGGTAGATATTATTGACGATTCTATTCCTTCAGGATCTAATCCTATTTCATGGTTTAATTGTTTCAAATCTCCTTGATCAATAAATCTATCTGGTATACCTAATTGAAGAACAGGAATTTGGAAATTATTTTTATTTAAAACTTCTAGAACAGCAGAACCAGCACCTCCTAATATAGCATTATCCTCTAAAGTAACAATAGCATTATGATTTTTAGCTAAACTTATAATTAAATTTTCATCTAATGGTTTTACGAATCTCATATCAGCCACAGTAAAATCTTTTTTATTAGCAACAATCATGGCATTATTAACTAAAGTACCAAATCCAAGAATAACTATATTCTTACCTAACCTACGAACTATACCATAACCTATTTTTACAGTGTCAAGTTTTATAGAAACATTAACACCAATCACTTCTCCTCTAGGATATCTCACTGCAGAAGGACCTTTATATTTATAACATGTAGTTAATAATAAACGTTGCTCATTTTCGTCAGATGGAGTGGCAATAATTAGATTTGGAATACATCTCAAAAAAGAAATATCATAATTGCCAGAATGTGTAGCTCCATCAGCACCTACTAAACCAGAACGATCTATAGCAAAAGTTACATCTAAATTTTGAATAGCAACATCATGTATTAATTGGTCATAAGCTCTTTGTAAAAAAGTAGAGTAAATTGCAACTACTGGTTTTAAATCATCACAAGCCATTCCAGCTGCAAATGTAACAGCGTGTTGTTCAGAAATACCAACATCAAAATATCTATCAGGGAAAAACTCTCCAAAATCTACTAATCCACTACCTTCTCTCATAGCTGGTGTAACTCCAATTAGATTAGAGTCCTCATTAGCCATATCACATATCCAACAACCAAAAATTTGAGAAAATGTTTTTTTTAATTCTTTTTTGTTAGCACTAATAATTCCAGTTTGCAAATTAAATTTGCCAAGACCATGATAGAGAATTGGATCTTTTTCTGCCAAATCATAACCCTTGCCTTTTTTTGTAACAATATGTAAAAAATTTAAACCATAATTTGATTTTAGATTCTGGAAATAACTTACTAATAAATTTATATCATGTCCATCAATTGGACCAGAATAATTAAATCCAAATTCTTCAAAGAATGTTTTTGAAACAACAGAATTTTTAATACTAAATTCATTGTCATTATTTATTTTTATATCTTGGTTAGTATGCAAAAATTCTTTTTTAACTTTATTATCCACTGCAGCATAAAAACGACCTTGCATTAAATAAGTAAAATAACGATTAAGAGCTCCAACTGGAGGTGATATAGACATATGATTATCATTTAAAATGACTAAAAGATTAATATCATCCATAACACCTGCATTATTTAAAGCCTCAAAAGCCATTCCGGACGATATTGCACCATCACCAATAACAGCTATATGTTTTCTATCTAAATTCCCTTTTTTTCTAGCAGCGCAAGCCATTCCTAATGCAGCTGATATAGAAGTAGAAGAATGAGCAGTACCAAAAGAATCATACAATGACTCTGATCTTTTAGGAAAACCTGAAATTCCATGTCTTTGTCTAATTGTAAACATTCTATCTTTACGTCCAGTTAATATTTTATGTGGATATGATTGATGACCAACATCCCATATAAGAACATCATCAGGAGTATTAAAGACATAATGTAATGCTATTGTTAGTTCAATAACCCCCAAACTAGAAGATAAATGCCCACCAGTATTAGAAACTAGATTTAGAACCTCCATACGTAACTCATTTGCTACTTTCTTAAGAAGATCAGAAGGCAATTCTCTTAAATCTGATGGTAAATTGATATTATCTAATAATTTAGGCATAACAAATATTATTTCTCGTCTAGAAAAGAAATAGATAAATATATTAATATTTCATAACAAATTATAATTCTTCTATTTTATCGCTATCTACTGGTTTTAATAATTCTTCTTCTAAAATTTTTATAGTTTGCTCTGCTTTAGAAATATGATTCTGACAAAATTTCACTAATTCTACTCCTCTACTATAAAGTAAAAGTGATTTTTCTAAACTAGTATTATCTTCTTCCATACTTACAACTAAAGATTCTAATTCAGATAAAGCGTTCTCAAAATTCATCTTGTTTCCTATAAAACTATAAATTCATCAATAAGTTATTATTAAATAACATATACAATCAATTATATACACTATTTTGTATCTGTTTAAATAAAAAACTAATGATTAAGAATCAAAAATTAAAATGCATTTTTAACACAAGATCAAAAATAAAAAGATTAAACTATAAGATTTATTATATCTCTAAGTATAGAGATATAATATACATTCTTATTTGGCTAGCATAGTTAAATATTTTATAAAAACTCAATCAATATATTTAAACTACGAGAAGAATAAATTTAAGAAACACCAAAAATCATGGTGGGCCCCCCGAGAGTCGAACTCGGCACCAACGGATTATGAGTCCGCTGCTCTAACCAGGCATGAGCTAGAGGCCCAATTCTTTATTGTAAAAGAATTTATTTTTTTTTGCAACAAAAAAATTAATTATCTAAAAAACTTTTTAATTTATCAGCTCTACTAGGATGTCTTAATTTTCTCAAAGCCTTAGCTTCAATTTGCCTAATACGTTCTCTAGTAACATCAAATTGTCGCCCAACCTCTTCTAATGTTTGATCTGTATTCATTTCTATACCAAATCTCATTCTTAAAACTTTAGCTTCTCTTGGTGTTAAAGAATCAAGAACTTCTTTGACTATATCTCTCATTGATCCGTGTAAAGCAGAATCTGAAGGAGCCAATGTAGTTGTATCTTCTATAAAATCTCCCAAATGAGAATCATCATCATCACCTATTTGGGTTTCCATAGATATGGGCTCTTTAGCAATTTTTAATATTTTTCTAATTTTATCTTCAGGAATATCCATTTGTTTAGATAAAACTGAAGGGTCTGGTTCCATACCTGTTTCTTGTAGAATTTGACGACTAATACGATTCATCTTGTTTATAGTTTCAATCATATGAACAGGTATACGAATTGTTCTTGCTTGATCAGCAATAGACCTAGTAATTGCCTGCCTAATCCACCACGTAGCATATGTAGAAAATTTATATCCCCTACGATATTCAAATTTATCTACAGCTTTCATTAAACCTATATTCCCCTCTTGAATTAAATCAAGAAATTGCAAACCTCTATTTGTATATTTTTTTGCGATAGATATTACTAAACGTAAATTAGCTTCTGTCATTTCTTTTTTTGCTTTACGCGCTTTACTTTCTCCACTTGTCATTTGTTTGTTGATTTCTTTGAAATCTTTAATTGGCAATATAATTTTTTCCTGAATTTCTAATAATTTTTTTTGAACACTTTGTATCATTAAAGAAAAAGGTTCTAATAATTTAAAATATTTACTATTTATTACAGGATCTTCGATTAACCAATTCAAATTGCTTTCTTTACCAACAAAAAAAGAAATAAAGTCCTCTCTAGGCATACCTGCTTTTTCAACACAAATATCTAAAATATTCCTTTCTATAATTCTAATTTCTTTCATATGAGATCTAATAGAATCAGCTAATTTTTCTACCATCTTAGCATTGAATCTAACACCCATAAGTTCTTTTTGTATAGAATCTTTTGCCTCTAAATAATCTTTTGAACAATACCCGTGGTTATAATATGCAAATTTCATTTGCTCTAATAATTTACTAACCTCTGAAAACTTCTGTAAACTTTTAGTTTTTAAATTCTCTAGCTGTTTACTAGACATAACTCCTGTTGTATCTTCATCAAATTCCTCTTCTTCAATAAAACCTATACCAGCATATTCTTCACCATCATCAGGATCTATTAAACCATCTACAACTTCATCTATTTGTATTTGACCAGAACTAACACGATCTATATCTAATAAAATCTCATTTAAAGTAGTAGGACAAGCAGAAATAGAAGCAATCATTAAACTCAAACCTTCTTCTATTCTTTTTGCTATCTCTATTTCCCCTTCTCTTGTTAACAATTCTACAGTACCCATTTCTCTCATATACATACGAACAGGGTCTGTTGTTCTACCAAAATCAGAATCCACAGTAGTCAAAGCAACTTCAGTTTCATCCTCAACATCATCATCATTTGAAATTATAGGAGCAGTTTCACTCATTAATAAGGTATCTACATCTGGTGCTTGTTCATACACAGATATACCCATATCATTAAAAGTACTAACTATGGTATCTACAACTTCATCATCAAATAAATCATCTGGTAAAGTATCATTTATTTCACTAAAAGTTAAGTAACCTTTTTCTTTCCCTAATTTAATAAGATTCTTAAGATTATTACGTCGAGACTCATATTCTTCTTGTGATATAGGCCCCTTGGAAATTAAATCTTTAGCATCATTTTTACTTTTTCTACCACGCTTATTAATGGTTTTACTATAAGCTGCTACATCATTGCTATCAATATCTGATGAATCATCATCAAAAACCTCATCATTAGAACTATCTTCGATATCATTGTCTTGTATTATATTAAGGCTTTTTTTTGACAAAAGATTTGACTTTATATTGATAAATACATTTTCATCTAGTTGAGAAAATATGTTTTCAGAACTATCAGATAATGCTTTAATTTTTATATGATCTTTTTTATAATTTTTAGATTTAGATGATTCTTTATTTTGTGTTAATAACTTAGCATCTTTTTCTTGTAAATCATTAATTTTCTTTTTTTTTAAACTGGTTTTTGAAACTTCTTTGTTTTCACCAGTAATCTTAGTTACCATATCTCTTCCGTGGAATTAAAATTTATTAATAAATAATTAAAAAAGTCACAAACCTCAGTAAAAAGCTTGACAGTAAAACTGTTAATTATAAAAAGAAAAGAATTCGAATAATTTTACCAAAAAATATTGATTAACATGGATTAATTTTTAGTTAAAATGATTTTTTTAATAGAAATTATTTTCTTAGACAAATCTTTATATTTATTTATTTCTTGTTCTGAAGTTAAACCATTCTCCACAAGTAAATCAATATCTTTTTTTAAAGAATTATACTCAATTAATAACAAAGAGTCTTCCCATTCTTTTATTGGGTCAGGTAAAGAATTTTTAACATAATTATCATTAAATGAATGAATTATATTATATAATTCGGAATCTTTAGACACTATTTGTTTTAAAGAATTTAAATTTCTAGCATTACTACTTTGAACAAGTAAAATTAAATCTCTAACCAGTTTTAAATCTGGATGTTTATCTATAATTTCTAATTGCTGGTTACCTACCATGCTATCAATTGATTCTAAATTAGACATTAATAAATTTAGCAAATGAGTTGCCAGAGAAGGAAGAAATTGGAGTATATTGCTTCTTTTCTTATTATATTTAAGATAATTCGTCTTATAATAACCATCTGAATTTTTTAAACCATAATTATTATTTGAATTATCTATATTTGAAGTATTATTATCAGATAATCTAATTAAATCTTTATCAGTCATATTTAACAAACCAGCTATTTCTTTTTCCATTTGAATGCGCAATAGATTATTGGATATCAATTTTAATAAAGAATTTGCTTCATTCCAATAAGAAATTCTTCCTTCAACCTCTGAAATTAGATGTTTTTTAGACAGCTCATTAATAAAAAATTTAGATAAAGGAATAGAATTATTTATTTTTTCTTTAAAAGCATCCACACCTTTACTGGATATATAAGAATCAGGGTCATATGCATCATCTAAAATAAGAAATCTTATTTCAGAAGTATCTTTCAACTCATTCAAGCAGGTTGTTAAAGCTCTCCAAGCAGCCACATAACCTGCTTTATCTCCATCAAAACTAAAAATTATTTTATTTGTTATAGATAATAGACTCTTAATATGATCAGAAGTTACAGATGTACCAAGAGTAGCTACTACATTAGTTATACCACTTTTAAAAAGGCTAATAACATCCATGTATCCTTCAACTACTATTACATATCCATATTTTCTTATACTATTTTTAGCTTCCCATAAACCATACAACTCTCTTCTTTTTGAAAATAAAATTGTTTCTGGAGAATTTAAATATTTTGGGGATTTATTATCATCAATAGTTCTAGCACCAAAACCAACTATTTTTCCATAAAAATTTCTTATAGGAAACATAATTCGTTCTCTGAATCTATCATATCTACGACCATTTTCAGCGTCTACAACAAGACCTATCTCTACTAGTAGATTATCATCATTGTAATTACTAAAACATTTTGATAAAAAATTATTATCTTTTCCTGACCAACCGATACCAAAAATATTTATATAATTGCTATTAAGACCTCTTTTCTTTAAGTAGCTGACAGCTTGCAAATTTTTAAATAGATAACCATTATAAAATTTTTGAGCCTGACTCATAATCTTAAAACAAAGGTCTTCTTTCTTTTGTTTATGAAGAAACACAGTATCTTTGTTTTCACTCACAGGAATAGTCATTCCTGCATATAATGCAAGTTTATCTACGGCTTCCTTAAAACTAAGACCTAGATGATTCATCACAAAAGTAATAGCATCCCCATGAGAGCCACAACCGAAACAGTGATAAATTTTTTTCGATGAACTAACAGTGAAAGAAGGGCTATTCTCAGAATGAAATGGGCATAGTCCTACTAAATTAGCTCCAGATTTTTTTAAAGAAACATAATGCCCAATTACAACAGATATATCTAATTTAAGCAATAATTCTTGTATAAAATATTTTGGAATCAAGAAAAATATCTATCAATACATACGTGGAGGTAACTGTTGACTACGTATACGTTTATAGTGACGCTTTACTGCAGCAGCTAATTTACGTTTTCTTTCTGCAGTAGGTTTTTCATAAAACTCTCTAGCACGTAATTCTGTAAGCAATCCAGTTTTTTCAACTGTTCGTTTAAAACGACGCATTGCAGATTCAAATGGTTCATTTTCTTTAAGTTTAACAATAGGCATAATTAATTTTCAATAAAAAATGTTTTTATAAAAAAACCCAGACTAATTATAAAAATAATATAAATATATTAAATATTTACATAAGATTTGTAAAATATAAAACAATAAGATTTAAGATGTGTATTGTATCTTAAATTAATGATAAAAATCAATAATAAAAATATCTATAAAGGCATCAAAACTTATTGAACACAAGAATAGATAAGAAATTCAGAGAAAGAATAAAAAATAAATAATATTCTTTCTCGAAAAACATGTTAAAGAACAAGTTTTTTACTCACATTCCAACTGGATTGCGTAAAACAATAGTTTCATTACGATCTGGACCTGTTGATACTAAATCAATTGGAACACCACAAATCTCTGCTATTCTAACCAAATAATGCCTAGCTTCAACTGGCAGCTGATCAAATTCTTTTATTCCAAATGTAGATGAATTCCAGCCAGACATTTCTTCAAAAACAGGTTCTAATTTTGAAACAATATCAGAACCATAAGGAAGAACATCAAAAAATTCATTACCCAATCTATATCCGACACATATTTTTAAATTTTCTAATCCATCTAGAACATCAAGTTTAGTTATACAAAGACCAGAAATACCATTTATTCTTACAGATCTCTTAAGAGCTGCTCCATCAAACCAACCACAACGCCTTGGTCTACCTGTAACTGAACCAAATTCTTTTCCTACAGTAGCTATATGCAAACCTAAATCGTCTTTCAATTCAGTTGGAAATGGTCCTGATCCAACACGAGTAGTATAAGCTTTAGTAATTCCTAAAACATAATTAATTGATTGTATACCAACACCAGAACCAGAAGAAGCTGATCCTGCTATACAATTACTACTGGTAACATAAGGATATGTTCCATGGTCAACATCCAATAAAGCTCCTTGAGCTCCTTCAAATAATAACTTACCACCAGATTGTTGTAGTAGATATAAACTATTAGAAACATCCTTAACCATAGGACGTAATACTTCTGACATTTTTAAGTATGTATCCAATATTTCATGAAAATCTAAAACATCTGAATGAAAAAAATTTTTTAAGATAAAATTATGATATTCTAAAGACTCAGATAATTTTTCAGAAAAAATATTCTTATTAAAAATATCCTGAAGTCTTATAGCCCTACGAGCAACTTTATCTTCATAAGCAGGTCCTATACCTCTTCCAGTTGTCCCTATCTTTTCATTGCCCTTAAGTTTCTCTCTAGCTTGGTCTATAGCTACATGATATGGTAATATCAAAGGACAAATTTCAGAAATTTGTAAACGTGAGCGAACATCTATACCTACAGATTCCAATTCGGATATTTCTTTTAATAAGTTTTCAGGAGATAAAACTACTCCATTGCCAATAAAACATGTAACATGAGGGCGCATAATTCCTGATGGAATTAACCTAAGAACAGTTTTGATCCCATTTATCCATAGGGTATGACCAGCATTATGACCACCTTGAAATCTAACTACTCCGTCAATAGACTCAGTCAGCCAATCTACAATTTTTCCCTTGCCTTCATCACCCCATTGAGTGCCAATTATTACTATATTTTTACTCATATTATATATTCAAAAAAAATATAAAGAATATTAACTAATTTAACTGAGAGAATATTCTAAAGAAAAGTATAAACAAGTTTATAAATCATCCACTTGCCATACATCATTAAATAAAACAAGCTTACGATCAAACACAAACTCATCTTGACTTGGGTAACTTCCAGGTAATATTTGAATTACTATATTACCATCCTGGCGTAAACTCCTTATGATTTTCAATAATTTCTCATCACGACCCCAAGGAGCTAATATAGCACTTGGTTTCTTAACAGGTAACAGGCCAGCTGCCAATTTACGTAAATCTAAACTAAATCCCGTTGCTGGTCTTGCTCGACCAAAAGCAATTCCAACATTATCATAACGCCCTCCACTTACCAATGTATCACGCCAACCTTCAGCATATAAAGAAAAAGTAACTCCGGAATGATAACCATAACCCCAAACATCTGCCAAATCAATACTTAACTCAACTTCAGATGGTAAAGTATGAATTAAAGTTTCTAATTCATCTAAAGATCCTATAATACCGGGAATTGACGGTAAAGATCTTCTAGCTAATGATAGTACATCATATGTATCTCCATACAAAGAAGAAACTAATTGCAATGAATTTAATGTATCACTTCTTATGTTTTTTATTTTATCTGCTAATCCTGCTAATCCAGAAACATCTTTTTCTCTTATTAAAGAAATAATTAAATCAATATTTACAGAAGCTGCATAATCAGAATTAATAATACTACGAACTACTCCAGGATGACACAGATCAAGTTTAATTCCTTTTACACCAGCTGTTTTAAGTGTATCTAATGATAATTGTATTATTTCATAGTCAGCCTCAACTCCGGGATGACCATATATTTCAGCCCCAATTTGTAATTGTTCTCTACTAGATAAAGCGTCATTAGGATAAGCATTAAAAACATTGCCACAATAACATAATCTAGTTACACCATCTCTATTCAACAAGTGAGCATCTATCCTACTAATTTGAGGGGTCATATCTGCTCTAACACCTAATGTCCTACCCGACAATTGATCTATAAGTTTGCAAGTTCGAAGATTCAAATCACTACCTGTACTAGATAATAAAGAATCTATGTATTCTACTATTGGAGGACAAACAATTTCAAAACCATAAGTTTTATATAGATCTATTAACTTATGACGCAATTCTTCTATGCGCCTAGCCTCTAATGGAAGAACATCAGCAAGATTTTCTGGCAATAACCAATTACCCATATGACATATCCTCAAAATAAAAAATGATTATCTAAAACTTAAAGCTATTTAACATTAGAACATTTCATAAACTGAAAAAAATCCGAAGTTGGATCTACTATTAATGTATCATTTTTAGTAGCAAATGATTTTTTATAAGCCTCTAAACTTTTATAGAATTTATAAAAATTATGATTTTTTCCAAAAGATGATGCATAAATAGCACTTGCCTCAGCATCACCTTCACCCATAATAATTTGAGCACGAGTATTAGCTTTAGCAAGTATTTCCTCTCGAGATCTATCAGCTTCAGCTCTAATTTTCTCACTTTCTGCAGCACCTATAGATCTTAATTCATTTGCAACTCTAGTTCTTTCTGCTTCCATTCTTCTATATACAGATTTAGAAATTTCTGGGGCAAATTCTATTCTACGCAATCTTACATCTACTATTTCAACACCTAAAGGTTTAGCTCTGGAAGCAACATTATTGAGAATTTCAGTCATAATTTTACCTCTTTCTACTGAAACTACCTCTTTTACAGTTCTAATATTTACAGAAGCATTTAAAGCATCTCTAATTTGCGCTTGCAATCTTTCTTTAGCTGCTCTTTCATTACCTCCAAAAGTAATATAAAAAAGTTTAGGATTAGCAATTCTCCATTTTACAAAAGAATCAATCGATAAATTTTTCTTTTCAGAAGTCTGAATGCGTTCAGCATCTTTAGATTCTATAGTTAAAATTCTTTTATCAAGAAATTCTACATTTTGAAAAGGAGCTGGTAATTTAAAGTAAAGACCTGGTGTACTAATCTCTCTACTAATTTCACCAAGAGAAAAAACTAATGCATGGCTACGCTCATTTATTACAAATAATGTAGAACTTGCAAAAAAGCATATAATTAAAAAACCACACAATATTGAAAATACACGTTGCATATAAATATCTTTATAAATTAATACGATGAACGATCACGTCTTATTTTTTTTTCTACAGAATTACTACTAGAAGAATCATTGTTATTAACAATCACATCCTTCTCATCATCCTTTGATGATTCAGAATTATAAAAATTATTATAATCAAATGAATGATCTCCAGAAAGAATTGAGTTGTTATCTTTATTGTTTTTAGTCTCAAGAGGTAATAATAAAATATTATTATTTTTTACATCAATCATCAACTTATTAGATTTAGAAAATATACTTTCCATAGTTTCCAAATAAATTCTACTTCTTGTTATTTCTGGAGCATTTTCATACTCACGCAAAACACTAGAAAAACGAGCTGCATTACCTCTAGCCTCACCTATAGTTTTTGCTTTATATCCTTCTGCTTGTTCTATTGCTCTAGAAGCTTGACCACTGGCTAATGGTATAACTTGATTAGCATAAGCATAACCTTCATTAATTTTTCTTTCTCTATCTTGACCAGCTTTTACAGCATCATCAAAAGCTGCCTGAACTTGCTCTGGTGGTTGTACATTTTGTATAGCAACAGCTGTTATTTGAATTCCTGTATTATAATTATCTAGTATACTTTGCATCAATTTTTGAACTTCTAATGTTACTAAAGTCCTACCTTCATACAAAACAAAATCCATGGTTTTTTTTCCAACAATTTCACGCATAGCAGTCTCAGCTGATTGTCTTACAGAATCGTCAGGGTCACGAGTTTTAAACAAGTAATTAGTTGCTCCATTTTCACTCAATCGATATTGAACGACAAACTGCATATCAACTATATTTTCATCAGTTGTCAACATTAGAGATTCAGATAAAATCTTATTTTGAGAACTGCCTCTAAAACCAACTTCAAATGTACGTAAATTAGATAAATTAACTAATTCATGATGTTCTATAGGATAAGGAAGTCTCCATCTAAAGCCTGCCTGAGCTGTTCTATTATATTTTCCAAATCTAGTGATAACAGAAACCTGTCCTTCTTTAACTATAAAAAAACTACTTATTATCCATAAAAACAAACAAAATATAATAAAAGACCACAATAATAAACCAGTGTTTCTATTATTAAATTCAGGAAAACCACTTCTAGGATGTTTTTTTTCTTTTATTCCAAAAAAACTATATATTTTTTTAGTGAAATCATTCCAAATATCATCTAAATCTGGAGGATTGTTATTCATGTCTTTATTAGAATCAGAATGATCATTATTTTTACCACGTCCCCAATTAGAATGATCTAAACTAAATATTTTTAAAATTCTCAACGTTTTGCCTCACTGTATTACTAATTTTAGCTATTGCATTACGCAAATAATCTATCCCTGCATTCTTTGCAGCACTTAAAAACACACTACTAATTAAACCATCTGAATCATATTCTACCCTAGGTTGAAGATTAGACAAATCAATTTTGTTATAAACCATAATAGTAGGAATATTAGAAGCACCTATTTCCTTAATGACACTATTAACATTAGCAATTTGTTCATGATAGTTTTCATTAAAAACATCTACAACATGTAATAACAAATCAGCAGACGATGCTTCATAGAGAGTTGCATGAAACGAATCAATTAAACTATGGGGTAAATCACGTATAAAACCAACAGTATCAGAAAGAACAATATTTTTATTAATACTATTATTTATCCAAATATTACGAGACGTTGTATCTAATGTTGCAAATAATTGATCTGCAACATAAGTATTTTCTTTAGCCAAAATATTAAATAATGTAGATTTTCCAGAATTAGTATAACCAACTAAAGAAACAGAAAAAGCTCTGTTCTTTTCACGTAAACTTCTTTGCGAATCACGTCTAAGTCTTAATTTTTTAATACGGTCTTTTAAAATTTTAACCTTGTCATTTATAATACGTCGATCCATTTCCAATTGGGATTCCCCTGGACCTCGCATACCAATACCACCTCGTTGTCTTTCTAAATGAGTCCACATTCTAGTTAAGCGTGTTGATAGATATTCCAATTGAGCTAACTCAACTTGAAGTTTACCTTCATGACTTTTTGCTCTAAGCGCAAAAATATCTAATATCAAAGAAATTCTATCAACTACTCTTACTTTCCATATAGATTCTAGATTTCTTTGCTGAGATGGTGATAATGGTTGATCAAACAAAACTACTTCTATTGAATTATTTGTTAATAAAATAGTAGATATTTCTTCAACTTTACCTTTCCCAATAAAATATTTTTTATCTGGCTTGTCTCTCTTAACAACAATATATTCAGAAACAACAGCTCCAGCTGATTCAGCTAACATAAAAAATTCTTTCAAGTTTTCATTAAAAAAAATATTATTATTTAAGTTAACCCCAATTATCAAAGATTTCATAAAAAATTTAAACAGAAAAATATAAACTCATCTAAATTAGCAAGATAGGACTTGTAATTATAGACACATGTGAAATAAAAAATTATTCTGTGTCAAAATCTTCCTGAAAACTTACTGCCCTAGATGGAACAACAGTAGAAATAGCATGTTTATACACCATTTGAGTAACTGTATTTCTTAACAAAACAACATATTGATCAAATGCCTCTATTTGACCTTGCAACTTAATTCCATTAACCAAATAAATTGATACAGGAACATGATCCTTACGTAATTTGTTTAAGAATGGATCCTGAAGAGTTTGCCCTTTATTATTCATTATCTATATTCCATATGTTTGTTATAAATATTATCTATTACATGAAAAATTTAGTATTTTACAATCACCAAAAGCAAAAATAATTACAAAGAAACACAATAAATACACGTCCAGCAATTATATAAAAGACCAATGCAATTTTTATATAACAATAAGATTATTAAAAATAACTATCTGTAATACCTATATAATACACTATCAAATAATAAGTAATACTTCTTATTGAACTAATATTCACAAGATTATTTTAGATTTACATAAAATATGTTGCGAATATACACACCAATATAAAAAATCAAAAAAATACAAAATCAAACATAAGGATTATTAGATGATTTAAAATCAATTCTTAAAGGAGTACCAGTTAAAGAAAACTCTTTTCTAAAGAAAGACTCCAAGAATCTAACATAAGACTTAGGTATTAAATCAAGAGAGTTACCATGAATAACAATCACAGGTGGATTCTGACCTCCTTGATGAGCATAACGCATTTTAGGTCTTAATATATTCTTTTTTGGTGGAGGTTGTTTTTCTACTGCTAATTTTAACAATCTATTAATTTTAGGAGTTGATAAATTAGCAAAAGTTGATTCATAAGCTTCATTTATAGAATCAAATAGAGATCGAATATTATATTTTTTGATAGCTGAAATCATATGCATTCTTGCAAAAGATAAAAAATGCATTTTTCTTTGAAAAGTTCTTTCTATATTTTTCATTTCTTCTGGTTTTACTGAATCACATTTATTAATTGCAATTACAATTGCCTTACCTGACTCTAGTATAAAACCTGCAATATGAGCATCTTGCTCAGAAATATCACTACAAGCATCAAGAACTAACAATACAACATTACTAGACTCTATTGATTGCAATGTTTTTACAACTGAAAATTTTTCAACATAATCAAAAACCTTACTTTTCTTTCTTATTCCTGCTGTGTCTACTAATACATAATTCCTGTCTTTAATTGAAAAATCTACATCTATAGAATCCTTAGTTGTTCCCGGCATATCAAAAGCAATTAATCTTTCTTCTCCAATAATAGAATTAATAAGAGTTGATTTACCAACATTAGGTTTCCCTACTATAGCTAACCTAATATTATTATTTGATGGTGGATCAATATCTAAATCGTTTTCTGTTGGAAAATCTGATAAAGCAGATTCAAAAAGATTATATATACCATCACCATGAGAAGATGAGATTAAATATGGTTTACCTAATCCCATCTTATAAAAATCACTATCAAATTTTTCTAAAGACATGCCTTCAGATTTATTAATTGCCATAAATATACGTTTATTAGCAATTTTACGTAACATTTTAGCAATTTCATAATCTTGATTACATATACCAGAACGAGCATCTAGTAAAAATATTATAACATCAGACTCTAAAATAGCTTGATTAGTTTGAGATGCAATCTTGGCAGAAAAAACATCTTTAGAATTTGGCTCAAGGCCTCCTGTATCAATAACAATAAATTTATGAAACGCTATATTAGCTTCGCCATAGTGTCTATCACGCGTCAATCCTGGAAAATCAGCTACTATAGCGTTCCTTGTTTTTGTTAAACGATTAAACAATGTAGATTTACCTACGTTCGTTCTTCCAACTAAAGAAATTACTGGTTTATAAGACACGATAAAAAAATTAAAAAATATTAAACATCAAAAATTTATAAAAGTTAACCTACCATCCATAGTATGCAATAAAACACCATTGCAAGTTGGAATAATAGGAGATAGCATTAATCTATTAACTTTTACTCTGGTAAAAATAGAAACATCATTGTTAGGAGTAACATATAAAAAACCATCATGGTCAGCAAAAATAATATAATTATCTTTCAATAAAGGAATTGTCTTGTCTACTAATCTTTTTTTAGATACAGATTTAGACCAAATAACATCACCATTATTTGCATCTAATTTTAATAAGTTACCCAATTCATCAAAAGAGTAAATATAACCATCATAAATACTAATACCATTTGAAGATAAAGTTTTTTTGCTCCATAATTCTTCTGTTTGATTTTTTTCATTAAAACAAGTTACATACCCATTGTCACTTAAAAAGTATATATTTTTCTTGTAACTTAAAAGAGGACCTATAACAGGAAACAAATCATTATAATCAATACAACTCAAGTTTTTTGAAATTGTTTTTTCCCATTCTAATGCTCCATTATAAATATTTATAGATACTATTTTGTTATTGGAAAAACTAGTAACAACATAACTATCTTTAATTAACATAGGAGAGTAAACATATGAAGCTATAAAATTAAAAGGATCATTAAAAGACCAAATTTTTTCACCTGTATTTACATCAAAAGCATTTATAGAAGAGTTTCCACACTTTACTAAAATAATATTTTCATAAATAATTGGTTGATTATAAACATTTCCGATCACATTAGAGGTCCACTTATGAGATCCCTCATTATCAAAAGCTAAGATTCTACCATGATCTGTTATTACTATAACTATAGAATTACTAGCAACAATAGCAGATAATGACGAACAATCTATATTTTTTTTCCAAACTATCTCTCCTGTGGATAATTCTAATTTAACTAGAACACCATCACAAGAAGCAGTATAAATAAACTCATCAACTACGCATGGGATCAAACCAATATTAAATTTTTTACCTATTTTTTTGCTCCACAGTTTCTTAATAGAAAGATTATTACTCAATGAAGCCTCAAGGCTATTATTAGCAAAAGAAACAAAAGACAAGAACAAGCAAAAAATTATAAATAGAACATGATTCTTTCTATATAAACACGATGAATTTTTTTTCATAAATATATTATTTACAAGAATTTATCTTAAACTGAATCATATCAAATACAGGATCATCCTTTTCCATATGATTTAGAGATAATTCCCAAAAAATCTTTTGCTTTCTGAAATTTATTTTCCATAAACATAATATCTCCAATACGGTCATTAAACAAACTATCAAATGAATTTGATGGAGTCACCAAATATTCAAGTGCTTTATCATATTCTTCATTATCTATAAATAAGTTAGATAATCTAAGAATAGCAATTGATTTAAAAATTTTATGGTTATTGTTATTAATCAACCAAACCAATTCCTTCTTTGCTCCTTCTAAATCACTTTGTTCATATAAATAATTAGCAACCATTAAAGAAGACATTGCTGCATAAGAAGTATTAGAATAATCTTGTTTAATTTTTGAGTTTAATTCATTAATTTTAATTTTATCGACAATATTGCTATTAATAGTTTTCTCTAATGTTTCAAATATTTCTATACATTCATAATTATTAGATATTTTTGACAAAAAAAATATCTTATAAACACAAAGAAAGGTTAATAAAACAATCAATGAAAATATAAACTTACTTTTCCTAAAATTTATAAATTTATTCATTTAAAAATTCCTAAATCACTTCAACCTATTCTTTAAAAAAGCAACTAACTGCTCTAAAAGAACTATTTCTTGCGCTACATTTATTCTATTGTCAAGCTGCAAGAATTTAACACTAGCAGAATTACTTTTCAATTCATTCTCCCCAAAAACAATTGCAACCTTAGATTTAACTGAATTTGCCATTTTGAATTGACGTTTTAGAGAATCATTCAAACCACAATGAACTATCACATTATAACCTTCCTTACGTAAGTTTTCTGCCACATGAAAAGATAAACTCTGTGCTGTTAGTCCTTGATGAGTTATATAAATATCACATTCAGATAAGCATCCAGAATTACCATAAGATTTCCAAAGTTCTATGAGTCTTTCGAATCCTATAGCAAATCCAGCTGAAGGAACTAATTTTCCACCAAGTAAACTTATTAAACTATCATAACGACCTCCGCCGCACACAGTTCCTTGAGCTCCAAGCTTATCTGTTATCCATTCAAAAACTGTCAAGTTATAATAATCTAGACCTCTAACTAAATGATTATTTATACAATATTTAATTTCCATTTTATCTAAGAAAGAACATAATTGTTTAAAATGAATCAATGATTCACTCGATAAAAAATCAAACAAAACAGGAGCATTTCTCAAAATCAGTTTTGTATTTGGATTTTTGGTATCCAGAATTCTAAGTGGATTTGATAATAAGCGTTTCTGACTATTCTCATCTAAATGATCTATATTATTTTTTAAGTAATCCACTAAAGATTTTTTATAATTCAATCTATCTTCATATGATCCTAAACAATTAATTTCTAATTTAATATCTTGAATTCCTAAAATTTCCCAAAGCTTAGACAACATTATTATCAACTCTGCATCTAAATCTGGCCCTTGAAATCCCATTGCTTCAACATCAATCTGATGAAATTGCCTATATCTACCAAGCTGAGGACGCTCATGTCTAAAAACAGGTCCAATAGAATACAACCTACGAGGACGATCATATAAAAAGTTATGCTCTATTGATGATCTAACTATTCCTGCTGTAATTTCAGGTCTCATAGTTAAAGAATCATTATTATAACTATCACAAAAAGAATACATCTCTTTTTCTACTATATCAGTTACCTCTCCTATTCCACGTTTAAACAACCTAGTTTGTTCTAAAATAGGAACTCGTATATTCATATAACCATAACTATGTAACCAGGATATAATTTTTGACTCTAAGAGCTCCCAATCAGAACTATTCTTAGGAAGAAGATCGTTCATTCCTCGTATTGCTAATATTTTTTGACTGGTTTTGCTACTTGTCATATTTATGTCTTTAAGAAAGTTAATTAAAATTTGTTTAATTTTAAAAATATTAATAGCGATAATCTACAATATTCTTATTTATTATAAATAGATCTATGAATTATTTATCCAATTAATTATTCCTTAACTTAGATAAATTCCTACTAAACACAAATATTATTATCTACATGATTGCAATAGATCATACACAAACTTATATATAACAATAAATTATGTTTTATATAAAAACAAAAACTTACAATAACAATTATTAAATTAATTAAACCCTAAATTAAGGACCTATCAAATTAACTAATTTATTTCATTTTAATAAAACTATTTATATGTAAATTTAAGAATCATTATCTGTAATTTTCTATTTATATGCATAAATAGCATGTTATTGATAAAAAAGAATTTTACTAATTATCATTTATGTAGATTAATAATTATTTATTAAGCAGATAAAAATTATGAATTTAATAAATAAAACTATAAATTTAAATCATTATGGAATTTAATCTTGGTAATATTATCCACATTACCTGCCAATTGACCACAAGCCGCTAATATATCATCACCCCTTGTTTTTCTAATTGTTGTGATAATTCCTGAATCATTCAAAATTTTAGCAAAAGATAAGATTCTATTAAGACTTGACCTTTTTAAATTAGAGCTAGGGAAAGAATTAAATGGTATTAGATTCACTTTACATTTCAAAACACTAATTAATTCTATTAATTCTACTGCATGATCATCATTATCATTTATATTTTCCAACATGCAGTATTCGAATGTAACAAAATCTCTAGGTGCTCTAGACACATAGTTTTTACATGATTTTATAAGCTCTTCAAGAGGATATTTCTTGTTTATAGGCATTAGTTTATTTCTTAAAGAATTATTTGGAGCATGTAAAGAAACAGCTAAAGATACCGGACAATCTTGAGCCATCTTGTCAATCATAGGAACAATACCAGAAGTTGATAAAGTTATTCTTCTTCGAGATAAAGAATAAGCATTATCATCCATCATTAAACGTAAAGCCGGAATTACTTGACCGTAATTTAATAAAGGCTCACCCATTCCCATCATTACCACATTAGTTATTTTGGATGCAGCAAGACTGTCATCTTGAATGTTATTTTTAGGAAATTTATCATTAATACTCTTCTGAGCCCACCATAACTGGGAAATAATTTCATTGGTGGTTAAGTTACGATTAAAACCTTGTTGTCCTGTATAACAAAAACTGCAATTAACAGCACAACCTGCTTGACTTGATATACAAAGAGTATATCTATCAATATCAGGTATAAGAACCGTTTCTATAGCATTGCCATTACCAACATCAAATAACCATTTCATTGTTCCATCTGATGAAATATTTTGTGTTTTAAGGCTCATAGGCTCTATTTTCGCTGTTTCTTTTAAAAAATTACGCAATTTGACTGGCAAATTTGTCATCTGATCAAAAGAATCAACATGATATTTATAAATCCAAGATTTTATCTGAGCAACACGATATTTACTATAACTATCACACTTATCTAACAAAATAGATAAAGATGAATCATCTAAACCTAATAAGTTTGTAATATTATTCATAAGAATACTAATATCAATAATCTATTATCTACAGCTATAAATATTAGCCTCTGAAAAGAAGAAAGCAATTTCTTTTCTTGCATTTTCATCGGAATCAGATCCATGAACAGCATTAGCATCTATATTATCAGCAAAGTCTGCTCTAATAGTTCCTTTCTGAGCTTTTTTAGGGTCGGTATCACCCATTATACTACGATTCATTTGAATAGCATTTTCACCTTCTAATACTTGGATAAAAACTGGACCTGAAATCATAAAATTTACCAAATCATTAAAAAAAGGACGACTCTTATGTATACTGTAAAAAGACTCAGCCTCAGAACGAGATAAAAGTTGTAAACGAGCAGCTACTACTGATAATCCTTTTTCTTCAAAACGACTAATAATTTTACCAATAATATTTTTAGAAACTGCATCTGGTTTTATAATAGACAGCGTACGTTGTATTGTCATTTTTAATCCTTGAAATTTTTAAAATCTAATTTTATATTTCCAATATACTAGATATATAATATAGCGTATTAATTTAAATTAAATAATCATAATTTAATATATTGAAATAATATCATTTACGATTTTGTGTAAATATTGGTAATATTGAAAACTTAAATAAGAACACATATAAATAAAAATAAATGAAATAATTTTCATTTAGAAAATATTTAAAAATATTTAATTGAATTACATTTTCAGTAGAAATAAGAGTATCGGAATTACACCTAATGATCAAGTCAGAATCACAAAAAAACATGCAGAATACATTTAATCAGAATAATTTCCCAAAAAGTTTTGAACCATCAGATATAGAAAACAAATGGTATAAAGAGTGGAGTGAAAAAGGGTATTTTAAAACTCAAGAACAACCAGACACACAAAAAAGAGAAAGCTACTCGATACAATTCCCTCCTCCAAATGTAACTGGAACACTACACATGGGTCATGCTTTCAACCAAACTATAATGGATTGTTTGATTAGATACAATAGAATGCTAGGAAAAGATATAGTATTTATTCCAGGAACAGATCATGCTGGTATAGCAACTCAAATAGTTGTCGAGAGACAGCTAGAAAACAAAAATTTATCTCGAGAGCTAATAGGAAAAGAAAAGTTCATAAAAGAAGTATGGGAATGGAAAAAGAAATCAGGAAATGTAATTACTGATCAAATAAAACGTCTCGGTATTTCTGCAAATTGGGAACGTGAATATTTTACTATGGATGAAGGTATGTCTATAGGAGTAATAGAAACTTTTATAACTCTTTATAATCAAGGATTAATTTATAGAGGGAAAAGACTTGTTAATTGGGACCCCAAACTTCTTACAGCTGTATCAGATTTAGAAGTTGAAATGGAAGAAATAGATGGTTATATGTGGTATATTCAATACCCTATTGTAGAAGACTTAGGTGATATAAAAAATATTACAATAGCCACCACACGTCCAGAAACAATATTTGCTGATAACGCACTATGCGTTCATCCACTTGATAAAAGATATAATCACTTAGTTGGAAAATATGTTTATGTACCTTTAACTAACAGAAAAATACCTATTATATCAGATGATTTTGTAGATATGGAGTTTGGAACGGGATGTGTAAAAATAACATCTGCTCACGATTTTAATGATTATCAATGCGCTTTAAGAAATAATTTGCCAACAATTTCTATATTTACTAAAGAGGCTCATCTAAATAGTAATGTTCCAGAAAAATATCAAGGACTAGAAAGGTATGAAGCACGTAAAATTGTTGTAGAAGATCTTAAAAATATAAATCTTTTACTAAAAATAGAAAATCACAAAACAACACAGCCTAAAGGCGATAGAAGCGGAGTGGTATTAGAACCCATGCTAACAGATCAATGGTTTCTAGCCACAACAAAAATAGCACCTAATAATAGTATTAATCCTGGAAAAAGTATTTCAGAAGTAGCTTTGGAAGTAGTAGAAAATAATCAAATAAAATTTTATCCAGAACATTGGAAAAATACTTATAAACAATGGCTTATAAACATACAAGATTGGTGTATATCTAGACAATTATGGTGGGGTCATCAAATACCTGCATGGTATTCTGACACTGGAGAAATATTTGTAGCTCATAATGAAGAAGAAGCTTATAAAAATGCTAAATTATCTGGATATGAAGGTTTCTTAAGAAGAGACGATGATGTTTTAGATACATGGTTTTCTTCAGCATTAATACCTTTTACTACCATGGGATGGCCTGAGAATACATCAGACTTACAAAAATATCTACCATCTAGTGTAATAATTACAGGATTTGACATAATTTTCTTTTGGATAGCTAGAATGGTAATGCTTACTAAGCATATAACAGGTAAAATCCCTTTCAGAAATATTTATATACACGGATTAATAAGAGATTCTGAAGGTAAAAAAATGAGTAAATCCAAAGGAAACACTTTGGATCCTATAGATTTAATAGATGGCATAACTTTAGAAAATTTGATAAAAAAAAGAACATTTGGATTAATAAATCCTAAACAAGCTAATACTATAGAAAAAAATACAAAAAAAGAATTTCCTAATGGCATAAAAGGATTTGGTACTGATGCACTTAGATTTACTATGGCATCTTATGCCACCTTGGGTAGAGATATAAATTTTGATATCAAACGTTGCGAAGGATATAGAAACTTTTGCAATAAAATTTGGAATGCAACAAGATTTGTATTGTTAAATATTGAAGATATAGATATTAATTTATCTATTGATACAGTTGAAAATCAAAATCTGTCATTTGCTGATAAATGGATAATTTCTAGTTTGCAAAATGTAATTATAGATGTTAATAATGCCTACGATGAATATCGTTTTGATAATATTGCTAATCTAATATATAAATTTATATGGGATGAGTTTTGTGATTGGTATTTAGAAATAGCAAAAGTTCAAATGCAAAATACATTTACAAAAGATGAACAAAATGCCACAAAAATAACACTATTAAATGTTTTAGGAAATATCTTAAAATTATTACATCCAATAATGCCTTATATTACAGAAGAATTGTGGCAAAAGGTATCTGTGTATTTTAGAGATGATAGTCAAGAAAATTTAAGTAGTATTGTAATGCAATCATATCCAAAAGCAGATAAATCTAAAATAGATGTAAATATAGAAAAAGAATTCTTAGAGTTGAAATCTCAAATTGATGCTGTCAGAGCTCTTAGAGGTGCTATGAATTTATCACCGGCAGAAAAAGTTCCTCTTTTAGCTAAAGGCAATATAGAAAAACTAAAACGTAATTCTCCATATATCATACATTTTGCAAAATTAAGTACTATTGAAATAGTAGAAAAGCTTCCATTAATTGAATCTCCTGTGCAAATAATAGGTGATACTTACCTGATGTTAAATATAAAAGTTGATTTAAATAAAGAATTATTAAGACTAGAGAAAGAACATGCAAAAATATTAAATGAAATAACAAAAAGTAATATAAAGCTTAATAATAAAGAATTTAAACAAAATGCTCCAAAAGAAATAGTTGCAAAAGAAATAAATAGATTAGAGATTTTTCAATTAAATATTAATAATATTAATGAACAAATTGAAAAATTAAGAAAAATGATAATTTAAATATAGATTTAAGAGTTGTATTTATAATATTTATATTTTAATTAATGAGCATCTGGTATTATAGAAGATATTAGATGCTCATCGTCTTGAGACAAACACCCATCTTTGATAGCCTGTTTAATTAAGTCTGGTCTACGTTTGCACGTTATTTCTAATGATTGTTCTCTCTTCCATTTATCTATATTAGCATGATTACCACTTAACAACACTTTTGGAACAGTATCACCACAATAATTCTCTGGACGAGTATAACTATATGGCTCTAATAAACCAGAGAACTCATCACTAAAAGATTCATTTGTAGCCGATTTATTATTATTAAGAGTACCAGGTAAAAGTCTAACAATAGAATCTATTACTGCTAATGCTGCTATTTCTCCTCCTGAAATTATAAAATCACCTATCGACATTTCTAACGTTACACACCGATCAATAAACCTTTTATCTACTCCTTCATAGCGACCACAAACTAAAATAAACCCATCTGATTTAGCTAGTTTTACAGCCAAATTCTGTGTAAATAATTTCCCTACTGGGGTTAGTAATATGACTGGTGCTTTAGATAAATTACTTAACTTACGTTCTTCATGGATATGATTTACTGTATTCTCAAGAGGCTCAACCTTCATAAGCATACCTGGGCCACCACCATAAGGCCTATCATCTATATTTTTTCTTTTGTCTGAAGTAAAATTTCTAGGATTCCAAGTATATAAATCCCATATTTTATTCTTATAAGATCTACCGACCACACCAATATTATTAGCAGAATCAAAAAACTCAGGAAATAATGTTATTATATCTAAACGCATTAATACTCAATTAACCAACTACTTAAAATAATACGATCTATTAAATCAACCTTATTAATATAGTGTTTAACAAAAGGCACGAGAATTTCTTTTTTATTCAAAGATGATCCTGTATTATGATTTTTTATAATTTTTAGTATTGAATGAGCCCCATTATCAAAAACATCTGATACTTCACCAATAAAAATTGAAGAACCATCTTCTAATTCACCATAAAATTTACAGCCTATTAAATCTACCCAATAATACTCATCATTTTCTATTTTTGGAAAAAGAGACTTTGATATGTATATGCGATTTCCACGAAACATTTCAGCTTCTTCACGATTTACTACCCCAGAAATTTTAGAAAGAATATAATCATTATAAATCCTAGAACTAAGAATTTTATAATTAATAAAATTAGATTGACATACACAGTGATAAGACTGACACTTGCATGGAAGTACCCACCAATCATAAACAGACAATAAAGAAGATTTATCCTTAGAATAAGGATAAATCTTTAATAACCCTTTAATACCGTATGATGATACTACTCTACCTAACTCTATTAAATCATCAGGAAATAAGACAATAGAAATTGTAAACTCCGTATGGTACCAATTAAACAGCAATTTGTTTGCTTGAATATTCTTTAACTAATCTAGTTACTACTGGAGATAGAAGAGCTCCATTATCTTGCCAATATTTAACCCTATCTAAAGCAATTCTGATTTGATCTACATTTGAACCACTAACAGGATTATAAAAACCTAAACGTTCTATAAATCTACCATCTCTACGATTTCGAGAATCTGCTACTACTAAATTATAAAATGGTCTTCTTTTTGACCCACCACGTGCTAAACGAATAACTACCATAATAATTTTGATTCCTAATTAATTAAATAACTATAAATATAGTAAAAAACTCTAACATTAATTTAACAATAATTCCAAAGAGCAATTTAACGTTTTTTTATTAAATGTTCAACAACTTCTAAATTATCAATAATATATTGATTCTGAGAAATAATAACATTATCAGTCTGTTTAGAAAAAATTCTAAAATCATTAGAAGCATTAATATCTGTTGTTATTATACGTAAAATTTGGCCACTCTGCATCTGAGATAGTGCCTTTTTTGCTCTTAATATAGGCAAAGGACATTTAAGTCCTTTTGCATCAACATAAACATCAAATTTTATACTATCATTAGCAAAATTCATAATAAAAATTAAATCCTTTCTGCTACCCATCTTTTAGTAGATTCAAAACCACTAAATATTAAATCAAATTCACTTGTACTACCAGTAGCTAAGTTTGATCTTCCTCCACCCTTACCTTTAACATTTGATGTTAAAAATTTCATTATTTCATTAGCTTTAATACTGTTAACCAAATCATCAGATACTCCACAAACTAAATTAATATTTCCATTAGGTAAGTTTGTAGCTAATAAAACAATAACTGATTTAAACTTAACTTTCAATAAATCTATAATAGTTAATAAAATATTCTGATCAAGATCTTTAAAAACATAAGAAATAATTTTTCTGTCTTTAATTACTAAATGATCCTTAGAAGAAAGATAATCAACTAAACTAATAGATAACTTTTTACGCAAAGAATCATTTTCTTTTTCAATATCTTTTATCATGCTATTTTTCTGAACAATTTTAGATAAAACATCATCTGTAGTAGAATTAAAAAGATCATTTATTTTAGATAAAACTACAGTTTGTTTATTAGAAAAATCTACTGA
This sequence comes from Candidatus Kinetoplastibacterium desouzaii TCC079E, assembly GCF_000340795.1. Lineage (NCBI taxonomy): Bacteria > Pseudomonadati > Pseudomonadota > Betaproteobacteria > Candidatus Kinetoplastidibacterium > Candidatus Kinetoplastidibacterium desouzai. The sequence continues at coordinate 446,599 of NC_020294.1, forward strand.
CCTCAATGCAGTACATGCTTCCAATCTTCTAACACCAGATGATACACTGCTTTCAGAAATAATTTTAAAAAAACCGATATCTCCAGTCTTTTTTACATGAGTTCCACCACATAACTCTAAAGATTGACCTATTGAGACTACTCTAACCATATCAGAATACTTCTCGTCAAACAAAGCCATGGCACCACTCTTAATAGCTTTATCATATTCTAATAATGTCGTGCTAACATCAATATTTTTTATCACACAAGAATTTACTAAATTCTCTATATTGGCAATCAATTCAAGAGAAATAGGAAAATCACTTGTAAAATCAAAACGAATCTTATTATGATCAACCAAAGAACCTCTTTGCATAACATGAGATCCTAATGTTTCCCTAAGAGCAAAATGCAATAAATGTGTAGCTGAATGATTTCGAGAAATATTTAAACGTCTTTCCACATCAAGATAAGAAGAAACATTATCACCCACAGATAACATTCCTGTTCTCAAAATACCACAATGAACAGAAAGATTTATTCCTCCCATAAAAGTATTTTCTACAGAAAAAACAGAATTCTTGTTTTTTATAAATCCAGTATCACCAACCTGCCCACCAGATTCTGCATAAAAAGGTGTTTTATCTATTATAATATAAACTTCTTTATCATATTGATTAATTGAATTAACAGAAACCCCATCAATATAAATAGCTAATATTTTAGAATTATCAGTTTGAAAATGATCATAACCAACAAAGATAGAATTCAATCCATTATAGTTTAAACTCTGACTATGTAATTTAAACTTACCTGATAATCTGGCTTTTACTCTTTGAGACTCCATTTCTCTATCAAAAGATTCTAGATCAACACTAATACCTTTTTCTCTACATACATCAGCAGTAAGATCTATAGGAAACCCATAAGTATCATATAAATTGAATGTTGTAATTCCATCCAATTTATTACCTGAATCAATTTTAGATATACTAGCATTCAATATTTTCATACCTTTAGCTAATGTCTCACCAAAACGATCTTCTTCTTGTAAAATGATTTTTGTTATTAATTCTGATTGTTTTATAAGATCTGGATATGCACTACCCATTTCTAAAATTAGATCAGGAACTATTTTGTATAAAAAAGGACCAGAATGTCCTAATTTGTATGAATGCCTTAATGCTCTTCTAATTATGCGCCTTAAAACATAACCTCTACCTTCATTACTTGGCAAAACTCCATCGATAATCAAAAACGAACAAGCCCTTACATGATCTGCTATAACTTTTAGAGAGTTATCATTGATATTATTAATACCTATTTTATTAGCTATTGCTAATATTAGATTCTTAAAAGTATCTGTCTCATAATTTGAATGAACATGCTGTATAACAGCAGCAATTCTTTCTAGACCCATACCAGTATCTATACAAGGTGTAGATAAACGAGACATATTACCTTCTTGATCCATATAGAATTGCATAAATACCAGATTCCATATTTCTATATATCTATCACCATCTAAAGAGCCTACCCCAGGAGGATCTCCCTTAAAACTTGGACCATGATCATAATAAATTTCTGAACAAGGACCACATGGTCCAACATCAGCCATTTGCCAGAAATTATCAGATGAAAATCTTGCTCCTTTATTGTCTCCAATTCTAGAAATTAAATCACATGGGACACCGATTTCCTTATTCCAAATATCATATGCTTCATCATCATCTTGATATACAGTTATAAATAGTTTATTTTCTGGTAATTTATAAACCTTTGTTAAAAGTTCCCAAGCATAATGAATAGCCTCACGTTTAAAATAATCACCAAAACTAAAATTCCCTAGCATTTCAAAAAACGTATGATGTCTAGCTGTATAACCAACATTTTCTAAGTCATTATGTTTTCCACCTGCCCTAAAACAACGTTGTACAGTTGTTATCTTTTTATGTTCTGCTTTTTCTTTCCCAATAAAAATATCTTTAAATTGGACCATACCTGAATTTGTAAATAATAATGTTGGATCATTATTAGGAATCAAAGAAGAAGAAGGAAGAATCTTATGACCTTTTGATTCAAAGAATTGTAAAAAATTAGATCTTATTTCTGATGTTTTCATTAAAAAGCCAAAGAATATTTATGATGAATTATTTATTAATAACAAAAGCAATCTGAATAATAGCTGATACTATATTCCTAAAAATGGAAAATCAATTTCAGGTTTTTTATCATTTATAATATCAGATAAAGCTTTACCTGAACCTAATCCCATAGTCCATCCTAAAGGACCATGACCTACGTTAACATATAAGTTGTTAATTTTTGTTCTACCTATAATAGGAACATTTGAAGGAGTAGCAGGTCTTAATCCTGACCAATAAGAAACGTTATCAAAATCTAGAGCTTCAGGAAAAATATATTGAGCCATTTTAAAAATAAAATTACAGTCAACAGTACTAAGACTTCTAGAAAAACCAGTAAAACCTATTGATCCTGCAATACGCAATCTATTGCCAAAACGAGAAATGACAATCTTGTTTTCATTATCAATTAAGCTAACATAAGGTGCTTTTTTTTCATTTTTCACTAAAAAAGTTGCAGAACAACCTTTCGCAGGATAAAGATTTAAATTTACTCCTACAGATTTTAATATGTTATTACTATAACTACCAAGAGTAGAAACAAAATAGTCAGCATGTATAACATCGTAATAACCGTTAGAATCTATAATCTCAACACCAGTAATCTTTTTATTGTTATAAATAAGTTTATTAATATTACAATTATAATAAAATTTAACACCCTCTTCTTCACATTTTTTTGACAATGATTGTGTAAACATACGTGCATCACCACTTTCATCGTCTTTTGTAAAATAACCACCACATATACTGTCCCTGATAGTATATAAAGATGGTTCTAAATTAAGAACTTCATCAGTAGATAACAAATCCCTATTCACACCCATGGATTTCATAATATCTGCCACTTTACTAGCATAATTAAGTTCATTTGAATCTGTATAATAACTTAATATACCTTTTTCAAGTAAATCATATTCTATATTTAAACTTTTACGTGTTTCTTTAATTAATCCCCTACTATATTTTGCCAAATTTACCATATGACGCATATTCATAAGAAAATTTTTCTGTCTACATTCATTAAAAAAACATAAAAACCATTTCCACTGATTTATATCAGTAGTAAAACTAAAATGCATAGGACTATTCTTATTAAAAAACCATCCTATATATTGAGATAAGTTATGAAAATTTGCCCATGGTTCAGCATAAGAAACTGATATTTGACCTCCATTAGCAAAACTTGTATCTAGTGCAGCCTTAGAAAATCTATCAATAACTATTATTTCTTCTGCTATCTTCGATTTGACCAACCACCAAGCGCTAGATATACCTTGTATACCACTACCTAAAACAACAATTTTCATGTCAAACAAACTCCTAAAACATTAAATATAATAATGAAACAATGACATAACAATTATCGTTTATTTTAACTCTGAAGGTCAGACTCAGAAATAAACTCATCTGAATAAAACTCTTTTTTCGGCAAATTAGATCTTAAAACAAAATCTCTACTAGCCTTCTTTATCATATTACTAGACCCACAAGCATAAACTTGGAACGAAGATAAATCTTTGAAATCTTCCATAACGGCTTCATAAACATTACCAATTCTTCCAAACCAAATATTTCTAAATGAATCATCATAAACAACTGGTACATATTTAAAATTTGAACTAATTAATTCCCATGATTTAACTAATTGATTCATATATAAATCAACAGGTTTATTTACCCCCCAATAAAAATATATTGGTCTATTAATATTTTTATAAATTATTTCTTCCATCATTGATTTAATAGGAGCAAAGCCAGTACCAGTTGCTAAAAATATCACTGGTTTTTCTCCATTAACTTGAAAATCACAAGTTCCCAAAGGACCTTCCAAATACAATATTTCTTTTTCCTTTAAACATTTCCCTTCCATGCCAAATACATAATCAGTAAACAATCCTCCAGGCAGATGTCGAATATGGAATTCTACAAAACCATCCCTAGATGGTGAATTAGCTATAGAATAACTTCGTTTTTTACCATTTTTCATTATAAAATCAAAATATTGTCCGGCTATAAATGTAGATTCTTTATTTGAATATAATTTCATCTTTATTACAGCTATATCTATACATATTTTTTCTATTGATATAACTTTAGATGTTACTCTAGACAAATTTCTTTCTTGATAATCATATTGAATAAACATATCTGAAAGTGGATATGTTTTACAAGTAAGTATATATCCATCAGATTTTTCTGTTTCACTTAAAGCATTAATAGAATATTCTTGCATATCATATGATCCTACAATAACTTTGCATTTGCATTTAGAACATCTACCATTATTACAACTATGAGGCAATGAAATTTGATTATTCTTAGCAGCCTCTAAAATAGACTTCCCTTCTTCTACTAAAACATAATCTTTAGAATTATTTATAAAAACATGAAATGCCATATTATAAAATCACTATTAAATTAGAAATAATTATCCAATAAATACACTTTAAGAAATAACCATAAAAGAAAATCTTCAATATAATATGCTATATAAACAAATTAACTTTATAATTAATAACGATAATGTTTTATTATATATATTCTTTATAAATTCCATAAACTATATAGCAATTAATAAATAAAAATATGTACATATATAATATTAAATTGTAGAAAACCCACAGACATAAAATGTATTATATTAATTTATCTTATTCTATTAAGATAAATATCTCTACATAGAAATATAAAAATTGCTAATAAATTATTATTTATCAATAAATTTTTAGGTTTTTCATTTTTTAAAAAAATATATATATCGTATAATTACTACAAAATTATTACTGTTAATGATTGACTATAATGAAAATACTGATAGAATCACTTAGATATTGAAAATCTCAAAACATGTTGAGTTATTAATTTTTATAGATTGGTTTTTAGTAAAAAATATAAAGTTAGTAACAATAATATTCTCATTAAATAAATCTCGAACTATTTTTATCTATTGTTTTTTATTTATTTGTTTTGTTTGAAAAAATCATTCAAAACTATTTTATAAAAAACTATAAATATAGAGTTCAATATTCAAAATCATAGTAAAAATGCATCTAAATGAACTAAAGACAATGCATGTATCTCAATTACTAGAAATTGCTTCTAATTTAGAGATAGATAATGCTAACCGACTACGCAAACAAGAATTAATGTTTGCGATAATGAAGAAACGCGCTAAACAAGGAGAACAAATCTTTGGTGATGGAGTACTAGAAGTATTACCAGATGGATTTGGGTTTCTAAGATCACCAGAAACATCTTATTTAGCTAGTACAGATGATATATACATATCACCATCTCAAATCAGAAGAATGAATCTACATACAGGCGATTCTATAGAAGGTGAAGTAAGAACACCTAAAGAGGGAGAAAGATACTTTGCTCTAGTTAAAGTAGAAAAAGTTAATGGAGTTTCACCTGAAGTTGTTAAACATAGAATAATGTTTGAAAATCTTACTCCACTTCATCCATGTAAGCATATTACATTAGAGCGAGAAATTAAAGGAGAAGAAAATCTTACTGGACGTATTTTAGATGTTTTTTCTCCAATTGGCAAAGGTCAACGTGGATTAATAGTAGCAAGCCCTAAATCTGGTAAAACTGTAATGATGCAACATATAGCACATGCTATTGCAGCAAATATGCCTGATGCAACATTAATAGTTTTATTAGTAGATGAAAGACCTGAAGAAGTTACTGAGATGCAAAGAACGGTAAAAGGAGAAGTAGTTGCATCTACATTTGATGAACCTGCTACTAGACATGTTCAAGTTGCTGAAATGGTTATAGAAAAAGCCAAAAGATTAGTAGAAATGAAAAAAGATGTAGTAATACTATTAGATTCTATTACTAGATTAGCAAGAGCCTACAACACAGTTATTCCATCTTCAGGAAAGGTTTTAACTGGAGGAGTTGATGCAAATGCTTTACACAGACCAAAAAGGTTCTTTGGAGCTGCTAGAAATATAGAAGAAGGAGGTTCTTTAACTATTTTAGGAACAGCCTTAATAGATACTGGCAGCAGAATGGATGAAGTAATTTATGAAGAATTTAAAGGTACCGGCAATGCCGAGATTCATTTAGAAAGAAGGATGGCAGAGAAAAGAGTATATCCTGCAATTAATCTTAATAAATCTGGAACAAGAAGAGAAGAATTGCTAATTAAGCAAGAATTATTACAAAAAGTATGGGTGTTAAGAAAATTTATTCATGATATGGATGATATAGAAGCAATAGAATTCATCATAGACAAAATGCGTTCTACAAAAACCAATTCTGATTTTTTTGAAATGATGAAAAAATAATATCTAAAATTACACATAAATACTTATTATATTTTTTGAGAAAATGCTAACAAATACTATAGAAAGACCAATAATAAAATTACCATACGGATCGAATAAAGTTCTATTACACTCTTGTTGTGCTCCATGTTCGTGCGAAGTTATAGAAACAATGATTGATTCCAAAATAAACTTTTCTATATTCTTTTATAATCCTAATATTCATCCTGAAAAAGAATATCAAATAAGGAAACAAGAAAATATTAGATTTGCCAATAAACATAATATTTATTTTATAGATGCTGATTATGATACAGAGAACTGGTTCTCAAAAATAAAAGGATTAGAAAACTCTCCTGAAAGAGGTGAACGTTGTACAATTTGTTTTGATATGCGCCTAGAACGTACAGCTTTATATGCATATGAGAATGGTTTTGATACTATATCTACGTCACTTGGTATTTCTAGATGGAAAGATATAAATCAGATAAACAAATCAGGCGTTCTTGCAGCCTCAAGATATAATAATATCATTTATTGGGATTATAATTGGAGAAAACGAGGAGGATCTCAAAGAATGATATCGATAAGTAAAATTGAAAATTTCTATCAACAAGAGTACTGCGGTTGCGTATACTCTCTAAGAGACACAAACAAGGCTAGGAAAGAACGTGGTTTCGGTAGGATTAAAATAGGAGAGAAATTCTATAAAAACCTCAATATTGAATCTCTTGATAATCATGAGATTTGCAATGATAATGATGACTAATATTTGTTAGATTGTATATAATAAATATACCCATAAATATAAACAACAACTGAATTAAATGTTTATTGAAGGTTTTCTTATATTCATGCATTTGAGGTATAAGATCAGCAATAGCTATATATATAAAGCTACTTGCAGCTATTACTAATGCAAATGGTGTTAATTGTTGAACTGATTGTAGTATAAAATACCCTATTAATCCACCAATAGATGAAAACAAGCTAGAAATTAAGATCATCATTAATGATGTTGACCTATTTAATCCAGAATTTCTTAAAACAACAAAATCACATAACTTATGAGGAATTTCATGAACAGCAATAGATAAAGACGTTAAAACCCCAAGTAAAGGATAAGTCAAGAAAGCTGCTGAAATAAGTATGCCATCTGAAAAATTATGTAAAGAACTACCTATCAAAATAATAATTCCACCAGATCCTGCTTCCGATTTATCATGACCATGACTATGACCATGGCCGTCTCCTTCATAATGATGATTATGACGTAATAGCGATACTTTCTCTAAAATCACAAAACATATTATTGAAATCAACATTACTTTAAAAATAATATCTGCATTATTATCTAAATGTTCATAGGCTTCTGGTAGTAAATGCAAAAAAGATACAGATAAAAAAATCCCAACAGATAAACTAATCATATTATGCATATATCTAGAAAAAACGCTATAAGTTAACCAATTAGCTATACACACAGCAATCAAACCACTAGATAAAGTAGAAACTAAAATATAAAAAATTATCATATAAAAAACACAAAAAAATATTAGTGAGCCTCTGACCAATTATTACCAACACCTATATCAACAACTAATGGAATGTTAAGATCAATAACATTACACATCAGATTAGATATATTATCTATAATGATAGTTAATTCTACTTGAGGGACCTCTAAAATCAACTCATCATGAACTTGCATAACGATTTTAGATTTTAAATTTTTAAAATTTAACCATTCTTGAACTGAAACCATAGCCTTTTTTATTAAATCAGCTGCTGTCCCTTGTATAGGAGCATTTATAGCCAATCTATCTATAGCTTGTTTATTAAAAGATTTTTTAGAAGCTGTTGGTAAATATAGCCTTCTACCAAATATAGTTTCTACATAACCTAATTCTCTTACATTCGACTTAACAGAATTAATATAATTTAATACACCAGGATAACGTGCAAAATATTTATTTATATAATTTTGTGCTGATAAATTATCAATATTAAGATTAGAAGCAAGACCAAAAACTCCCATTCCGTAGATTAATCCAAAATTAATCATTTTTGCTGTTCTACGTTGATCGTCACTTATAATGTCTATAGGAAGTCCAAATATTTCAGATGCAGTAGATAGGTGAACATCAATCCCATTCTTAAAAGAAGTTTGTAAATTATCATCTTGTGAAAAATGAGCCATAATTCTAAGTTCTATTTGAGAGTAATCGGCAGAGACAAATAAACAATCTCTCTCAGGAATAAAAGCTTTCCTAATTAACCTACCAATTTCAGTACGAACAGGAATGTTTTGAAGATTAGGATCAAAAGAAGATAATCTACCAGTAATAACACCTACTTGAGAGTAAGTAGTATGTACTCTATTAGTTTTAGGATCAACCATTCTTGGTAATTTATCAGTGTAAGTTGATTTTAATTTAGAAAGCGCACGATAATCTAGAACCAATTTAGGTAATTTATATTTTTGAGAAAGTTTGCTAAGCACTGACTCATCTGTAGAAGGCAATCCACTACTAGTTTTTCTAATAATAGGTAAATTCATTAATTTAAATAAAACATCCCCTAGTTGTTTAGGGGAATTAATATTAAATTCAGTTTCTGCTAATATGTATATTTCTCTTTCTAACTCCAAAATCTTTCCTTCTAAGAAGGAACTTTGATTTTCTAAATCAGATTTATCTATTTTTACACCATTAGCTTCTATAAGCTTTAAATTCCTAGAAATAACTTTTTCTAAATCATAAATGTATTCTAAATTTATTTCTTTTGCTAACAATGGACGCAATAAAAAATGTAACTTTTTAATAAAATTTATTCTTTGGGAAAAATATTTACTTATAATTTCATTAGAAATAGATTCAATATTTTTTGTTTTCTGACCTCTTCCAAAAACATCATCATGAGATAGATAATCACAACACAAAAATTTATCTACTAATTTATATAAATCTAGATTATTATGCGAGTCTAATACATAAGCCTCCAACATAACATCGTCTTTGATACCATTTAAATCTATATTTAAAATACTGAAAACATGTAAACTTGTTTTAGCATCATATAAAATTTTAAACTTATTATTATTTTCTAACCATGGTTTTAATATTGATAAAATTTCAACTCTTGTAATAGAATTCAATTCCAAATTATAAAATGGTATATAGTAAGTAATATCATCAATTAGAAAAGATAATGCCATTAAACGAATTGAACTCAAAAAAATAGATTTTATAATATAAGTGTCTATAATAGTTAACTCAGATTTCTCTAGTTTCATAAAAAAATCTTTGAAACTATTTGCATTATTAACAAGACAAAAATTCAAACATAAGTTAAGTTCTTTATCTACCATCTTAGTTTGAGGCTTTATATCTATTTTATTTAAATCATTTAACCATGAAGAAAATCCTAAATTTAAATATAAATCTTTTAAAAGATTTATATTTAAAGGTTTTCTGCTGAAATCTTCTATTTTTTCAAAATAAGAAGACAGTATACAATCACACTTTATTGTTAATAATTCTTTTGTAATTGTAAAATTAGGAATAAACTTTATTAAATTTGCACCAACAATACCCTTTATTTTATCTGCGGATAAAATAATATTATCTATATTTCCAAATTCGTTTAATAGTTTAATAGCTGTCTTAGGACCAATTTTAGGAACACCTGGTATATTGTCTACAGAATCTCCTACCAACATTAAGTAATCAACAATCAATGCTGGGTTTACTCCAAATTTTTTCAAAACCCCAGCATTATCTAAAATCTCACCATTCATTGTATTAATGATTCTTATTTTAGAATTAACTAACTGAGCTAAATCTTTATCTCCAGTAGATATAATAACTTGCAAATTATCTAGTTTCGAAGCAGTTTTTGCAATTGTTCCTATAACATCATCTGCTTCAACACCATTAACAGACAAAACAAACAATCCTAAAGCATTAATAATTTGATGAATTTTATCTATCTGGAATACTAATTCTTCAGGCATTGATGGACGATTAGATTTATAATCGCTACTTATGTCATTTCTAAAAGTCTTACCTGGAGCATCAAAAACACAAACAAAGTATTTAGGATCATATTCCATTATAAGCTTTCTTAACATGCTTATTACACCATATATAGCCCCAGTAGGCTCACCTTTTGAATTACGAAGATCTGGTAAGGCATAAAAAGCACGATACAAATAACTAGAGCCATCTACTAATAATAATGATTCATCCATCATTTAGCTTAAAAAGATTAATTGTTTATAATTCAAAGATGCATCTAAATATTTCTATTTCTTCTTCTTTCATGTTCTTGCAAATATCTTTTTCTCAAACGAATAGCTTTAGGAGTTATTTCAACCAACTCATCATCTTCTATAAACTCTATCGCATACTCTAATGTTAATTGGATTGGAGGAACTAATCTTATTGCCTCATCTGTTCCTGATGCTCTTATGTTTGTTAATTGTTTTTCTCTAACAGGATTAATGACTAAATCATTATCACGACTATGAATTCCTATAATCATTCCCTCATATAATGATTCTCCTGGTTTGATAAACATTCTTCCACGCTCTTGCAATTTCCATAAAGCATAAGCAACTGCTTCACCAGAACATTGACTAATTAGAACACCATTACGTCTATTATGTAATGATCCTTCATAGAAAGGGTAATAATCACGAAAAACATGACTCATTAAACCTGTTCCACGTGTAAGTGTCATAAAATCATTCTGAAAACCTATCAAAGAACGAGCTGGTATTATATATTCAAGTCTTATTCTGCCTTGACCATCAGGAATCATGTTCTGAAGATCGCCCTTGCGTCGACCAACTTCTTCCATAATAGGACCCTGATAATTATCCTCTACATATAATGTTAAATCTTCATATGGTTCATGTTTTACACCATCTATATCCTTATACACTACACGTGGCCTAGACACAGACAATTCATAACCCTCACGACGCATAGTTTCAAGTAGAATCGTTAAATGCAATTCGCCTCTGCCTGAAACTTCAAAAACTGTATCATCATCAGTTTCTTTAACTCTAAGAGCGACATTAGATTTTAACTCTAAATTTAATCTATCACGTATTTGTCTACTAGTTACAAACTTTCCTTCTTTTCCTGCCAAAGGAGAAGTATTAACCATAAAATTCATCGTTAATGTAGGTTCGTCTATATGCAAAACAGGTAAAGATTGAATATTCAATTGGTCAGTTACTGTAATTCCAATTTCCAAATCCTCTATTCCATTAATTAGAACTATATCACCAGCTTCTGCTTTATCAACAGGAATTCTATCAAGACCTGAAAATTTTAGTAATTGATTAATACGTGTCTTTATGACTTTATCAGAATCTCCCATTTTTAATGCAACATCCATAGATGGATAGACAACGCCCCTATGAATTTTACCAATACCTATTTTTCCTACGTAAGAATTATAGTCTAAAGAAGCAATTTGCATTTGAAATGATCCTTCATGATCCTTATTATGATTAGGAACATATTCTAATATAGCATCAAACAAACTATCCATATTACCAGAACGTACAGTAGGATCATTGCCTGAATATCCTGACAATCCAGAAGCATATATAACTGGAAAATCTAATTGTTCTTCAGTAGCACCAAGTCTATCAAATAACTCAAAAACTTCATTAACAACAAATTCAGGTCTAGCAGCAGGTTTATCAATTTTGTTAACTACAACTATAGGTTTTAAACCTAAGCTAAGAGCTTTTCGTGTTACAAAAACTGTTTGCGGCATAGGTCCTTCAACAGAATCCACTAAAAGTAGTACGCCTTCAACCATAGATAACACACGCTCAACCTCACCACCAAAATCAGCATGCCCAGGAGTATCTATAATATTTATATGAACATCATTATATTCCACAGCACAATTCTTAGATAAAATAGTTATGCCTCTTTCTTTTTCAAGAATATTAGAATCCATAACTCTCTTTGTTACTGATTGATTATTTCTAAAAACACCTGACTGTCTTAACAACTGATCTACCAAAGTGGTTTTTCCATGATCAACATGAGCTATTATGGCAATATTGCGCAAAGCCCTAGTCATATAGAATCCTTATTTTTAATATGATTTAAAAAAATATTGTCAAGCACAGCATCAACTGGTTTGTCCATTGACCCTAAAACATCTAATGTATATGCTTGATTTACAAAAAGTGGCCCTACAGAAATCCTTCTAAGTTGCACCAAATGTGCAAAACTTTTTAATGCTCTACCAATATCTTCAGCTAAAGTTCTAATATAGGTGCCTTTACTACAAAAAACTTCAATACCCGCACAATCACCTCTTATATATAGCAATTTTATGCTATATATATTAATTTTTCTTGCTTCTCTATTTATATTAATTCCATCGCGTGCATACTTATACAAAGGCACACCATTATGCTTTAAAGCTGAATACATTGGAGGAACTTGATAAATTTCACCAACAAAAGAATTTAACACCTCTATCAAATCATCTTCAACAATTGGTATTTGTTTCTCAGATTTAAACACTATATTACCAGTTAAATCGCCAGTATCTGTTTCTTCTCCAAATTTTATTGTTGCTATATATGATTTAGGAAATTCCATAAAAATAGAAGAACTTTTTGTACTTTTACCAATACAGCATACTAGCAAACCAGTTGCAAAAGGATCAAGTGTACCAGCATGTCCTGCTTTAGAGGCTTTAATTAAATGTCTAACTTTTTGTAATGCAGCATTACTAGACAATCCCAATGGTTTATCCAACAATAGTAAACCATCAATATCGCTAAAAACTTTTTTAGGCATACTCGAAATAAAATTTTAGGAAACAAATATAACTATAGTTATATAGAAGAATCATTAGCTTTTTCTATTAATTTTAATAAATTATTTGCTTTCTCTATGTGTTTATCATATAAAAAATGTAAGGTTGGAACTGTATGTATTTTTAATAATTTATAAAGACAAGAATATAACCAACCAGACTTATTATTGAGAAATAATTCTACAGTATCAGGATCAGCGCCAAAAACTGTGAAATAAACTTTAGCATGGGCATAATCAACTGAAAGATTAACTTTAGAAATAGTTAGAATGCCAATATTTTCTATAGAAAAACTCTGGGTAATTATTCTAGATAGATCCTTCTGAATCTGTCTAGAAATACGAATATTTCTTGCAGAAACTTCTCCCTTAGTATTAATTTTCATAAATAACTCTAATTATATTTATAACGTTCTAGCTATCTCTTTAATTTCAAAAACTTCTAACTGATCTTTAGAGGATATATCTGGATTACCTTTAAGTGTAACACCACAATCAAATCCAGATTTTACTTCTTTAACATCATCCTTAAATCTACGTAATGAATCTATTTGGCCTGTCCATATAACAACATTATTTCTAAGCAGTCTGACTTTGGAATCTTTTTTTACTATTCCTTCCAAAACCATACAACCAGCGACACTACCTATTTTAGAAATACTATAAACTTCGCGAATTTCTAAAAGACCAATTATTTCTTCTTTCTTTTCTGGCGATAATAATCCAGACATTGCTAATTTTACATCATTAATAGCATCATAAATTATATTATAATAACGAAGATTTACATTATTAGAATCTGAATTCTTTTTAGCGCTAGCATCTGCTCTAACGTTAAACCCTATTACAAAAGCATTAGATGCTATTGCTAAATTAATATCATTATCAGATATGCCACCAACAGCAGCATGTATAATATTAACTTTAACTTCATTTGTAGAAAGTTTTATTAATGAACTTGAAAGCGCTTCTTGTGAACCTTGAACATCAGCTTTTATTATAACTGATAAAGACTGCAAATCAGAAGAATCTGACATATTCTCAAACATAGATTCAAGTGTTGTAGCTTGTTTACGAGATAATTTAGAATCTCTAAATTTACCTTGTCTAAACAAAGCAATTTCTCGTGCTTTTCTTTCATCATTAAGAACAACTACAGTATCCCCAGCAGCAGGAACCTCTGTTAAACCTTGTATTTCAACAGGTATAGATGGACCAGCATTTTGTATAGGCATACCCTTCTCATCTAACATTGCTCTTATTCGTCCATAAGTAGCACCCACAAGAACAATATCACCTTTATTCAAAGTTCCACTTTGAACTAATATAGTAGATATAGGACCTCGTCCTTTATCAAGACTAGCCTCAATTACTATACCTTTTGCATTACAGTTTACAGGCGATTTTAACTCTAAAATTTCTGCTTGTAATAATATATTCTCTAACAAATTATCAATTCCAACACCTGTTTTAGATGAAACTGGTATAAAAGGAACATCACCTCCATACTCTTCTGGAACTACTTCTTCTGCTATTAATTCTTGCTTCACTTTATCTAAATTAGACGATTGTTTATCCGATTTAGTTAATGCAACAATCATAGGAAGAGATGCTGATTTAACATGACTGATAGCTTCTTTTGTTTGAGGCATAACACCATCGTCTGCAGCTACTACCAATACAACAATATCTGTGGCTTTTGCGCCTCTAGCTCGCATGGCAGCAAATGCCTCATGCCCAGGAGTGTCTAAAAAAGTTATAGAACCAAAAGATGTATTAACATTATAAGCTCCAATATGCTGAGTTATACCACCTGCTTCTGACCCAGCAATATTAGCCTTACGTATATAGTCCAACAAAGACGTTTTACCGTGATCAACATGTCCCATAACTGTTACAACTGGAGCTCGTGGTACAGAATTCTCGTTAGAAATAACATCTGAATCATCTAGAAATGTTTCTGGATCATCTAACTTTGCAGCAATAGCAATATGACCTAATTCTTCCACTACTATCATTGCTGTTTCTTGATCCAACACCTGATTAATAGTTACCATTTGACCAAGCTTCATAAGATGCTTTATTATTTCTCCTGCCTTAAGAGATACTTTATGAGCTAAATCAGCCACAGTAATAGTCTCAGGTATATTAATCTTACGAACAATAAACTCTTGCTGTTGATTTATGTTGTCCTTGTTTAAATTATTTTTGTTGTTTCTAGATGATCTATTAGTTTTTACTCCCGAAACCTTCCACCCATCAACTTCACCTAACAAAGTAGAACGTTTTTCTCTATCTAGATTCTTTTTTCGTGAAACTTCCTCATTCCAACCAGAAGAATTTTCTGATAATTTATTATTTTTTTTAGAAATAGAAGATTTGCTATCTTTTTTAACAGACGAGCTTACCTTCTTATTAAGATTTTTAGTGTTTCCAACAGAATCATTAGATTTTAATACTTTACGTGGACGATTCAACATATCCTGCAAAGCAGCTGCTTCTGCTTCTGAAGATTTTTTCGCAGCTTCTCTACCAATAGTATTTTTTTCAGGTTTTTTATTTGCATTTGTATTTGAACTTGTATTTATTCCATTCTTGTAATTTTTCATATTTGGGGATTTAGAAGAAAGTGCCATCTTATTTGAATTTTGATTAAAAGATTTTAAAATATCATCAGTACTACTGTCAGATTTTTCTAGAAATATACTAGATACACTATTTAAGTCATTATTAATATCGGTTGATTCTATATAATCAACATTTGACTTTAAACTTAAATGGCTATCTAGTATTTGTATACTATTATCATCAACATTTAAATTAACATCAGCAGTGTTTTCTTTTGATAAATCATTTTTCAAATTTGTCAAATTATCAGATGTTGAATTTATATTTATAGGAAGATTAATATCATTATTTTTATCTTCTAATTTATCATTAGAAGATAAGTTAATATTTTTTTTTACAAAGGTACGTTTCTTTAAAACCTCAACCTGAATAGTTCTAGACCTACCCTTAGCATCAGCTTGGTATATTTCGCTTGTTTCTCTTTTTGTTAAAACAATTTTTTTATCATTATTATTAACACCATGAGCTTTACGTAAAGATTCTAATAATTTAATCTTATCATGATCCATAACACAATCTTTAACTGATTTAACACTAACACCAGCTGATTTTAATTGATCTAACAATACATCGGCAGACATATTAAGCTCAATAGCAAACTGAGCCACAGTTGTAATCGACATTAAAATATCTTCCCTGTATAGCTAAAAATAATAAAAAAATAATATATAAGCGAATAACTTTCTGAAATAACACTACTATATATACTATTCAAACCAATGAGCCCTAGCTAACATTATTAAATCACTAGACTTCTCTAAACTTAATCCTGATATTTCGGATAATTCTTCAGAATCTAATTCAGCTAAATCATCCTTTGTAAAAATACCATGTGCTGTTAATTTTGTTAACAACTCCTGATCAACTCCATCGATTTTCAATAAATCAGAGTCTGACTCAATATTTTCTTCTTGAACAAGAGCTTCTGTTAACAAAGCATTTCTAGCACGTGATCTTAGTTTATTTACAAATTCTTCATCAAAATACTTAATTTCCAATAACTCTTGTAAAGGAACATAAGCTATTTCTTCGATACCAGAAAAACCATTATCTACAAGCAAATTAGCTTCATCTGTATTGATACTCAATTTTTTTACAAAATAAGAAACTATCCTTAAACGCTCAGTTTCTTGACGTTTAATACTTTCCTCAGATGTCATTATATTAATTTTCCAACCAGTTAATTCTGAAGCCAATCTAACGTTCTGCCCTTTTACTCCAATAGCTTTGGGCAAATTTTCATCATCAACAACAACATCCATAGAATGATTATTTTCATCAACAACTATAGATTCAACATTAGCCGGAGCCAAAGCCCCAATAACAAATTGAGCTGGATCATTTGACCACAAAACTATATCAATCTGTTCTCCCCCTAACTCATTGCGAACAGCGCTAACTCTTAAACCACGAACACCAACACAGGTACCTATTGGATCTATACGTTTATCATTTGACACTACTGCTATTTTAGCTCTTATACCAGGGTCATGAGCAGCTGCCTTAATTTCTAATAGACCCTGTTCTATTTCAGGAACTTCATTTTCAAATAAATAAATTATAAAATGTGGAGAAACTCTAGACAATATAACTTGTTGACCACGAACATTGCGATCAACTTTAAGAACCATAGCCCTTACCCTATCTCCCATTCTGAGATTCTCTCTAGGAATCATTTCAGATCGAGGTAATCTAGCTTCTATTCTGCCTATATCTACTATAGCATCTCCCTTATCTATTCTTTTAATAGATCCTGAAATGATATTTTCACCACGACTCAAGAAATCATTTAATATTTGTTCTTTTTCAGCATCTCTAATACGTTGAAGAATAGCTTGTTTAGCAACCTGAGCACTTATTCTTCCAAAATCTTCTGGGTCCAATGATTCTTCTATATAATCACCAACACGTATATCAGGATTTGTTTCTCTTGCATCAGATAACATTTCTTGTTTATCAGGATCTTGCAATCCATCCTCATCAGGCACAACTAGCCAGCGACGAACAGCTTCATGCTTACCAGTTTCCTTGCTTATAAAAACCTTAATATCTATATCTTCTTTAAATCTTTTTTTAATAGCATAGGCGAGAGCTTCCTCTAAAGCTCCAAAAATTATTTCGTGAGCAACATTTTTTTCACGCGCCAATGCATCGACCAACATAAGAATTTCACGACTCATTGCCTTTTGCCCTTGAAATCGAGAACTGGATCTAATTTTGCACGATCTACATCATTAAGAACAAAATTAATAATTTGCGGATCATTTTTATCTCCCAAATTATCAACTTTAATTCCAAATTTCATATCATACGAATCTAATCTACTTGTCTCATCATAATTAGATGTTGAAGTTTCTTCTAAAAATAAAATACCACGGAATATTTTTTTATTGTTAAATGCATTATAAAATTTTATCTCTATTCGTTCTCCAACAAAACGCACAAAATCAGATTCTTTTCGCAAAGGTCTATCTATACCTGGTGAACTAACCTCAAGATTTTTATAATCAATATTTTCCACTGCAAAAACATGAGATAAGTGATGAGAGACATTTTCACAATCCTCTATATACACACCACCAATCTTATCAATTATTATACGCAACAGACCTGAAGAAGATCTTTCTATATCAACAAGTTCAATATCTTTTGACAAGACCTGCAAAGCACTCTCTGTAACGGAAAACAAATCAATCATATAAATTAATAGATAAAAAAATTAATATATAACCTTTACAAGATTATAAAAACAATTAAGGCAATATTTGGAGAAATAATTAACAACAAAATACATCATGGAAATTAAAATCTCACTAAGTCAAAGATTTTAACAGACATTTAGATAAAATTATACTATAACTGTCAGTGTATTCAAAAAAATCAGTGAAAATTTCTCTTCTTACTTTTTATAATTCCTAAATTAGATTCATGAGCACTTGGATTAATAGGCTGTTCATCTTCATTGGATACAAAAGAGTGACTGTTCTTTTTACCATAAAAGACTCTAGTTTTTTTTGTGAATTTATCATGTTTGGGTTTAGATAATTTTAAATAATTACTAGAATTGTTTTTAATATAATTTCCCTGACTTTCATTTTTTAAATGATTAACATCTTTATCTACAAGAACTTTCTTATTATCATAATGATGATTATCATTCTTAGTTAAAACTTCTGAAGTATGAAAAATTAACTGATCATCATGGCTTTTATTTTGTTTCTTGTTTTTATATCCCATGTTATGATTAGAACGTTGAGGAGTGTTTTTTATACAAGAATTCTTATTATAAGAAAAATTATTTTTAACATTACTATTGACAATATCATTGTTGGCTTTTAAAAAACCAATCTTCATCATAAGAGCAATTACTACAGATTCATCGAATTCATAATACTTACCACGACGTAAATTACGTGGTAGTGTAACATCATCATATCTTATTCTTATAAGTCTACTAACTGTTATTCCTAAAAATTCAAACATTCTTCTAACTTCTCTGTTTCTTCCTTCTTTTAAAACAACTTTATACCAACGATTTACACCTTCTCCACCTATTGCTTTTAAAGATTCAAAACGAGCAAGCCCATCCTGTAAATTAACACCATCAATAAGAGATTTTTTTTGAGACTCGCTAAGATCACCAATAATTCTAACAGCATATTCACGTTCAAACCCATACTTTGGATGCATAAAATAATTAGCTAGTTCGCCAGAATTAGTGAAAATCAGCAATCCCTCTGTATTTATATCTAGTCTACCTATGGACACCCATCTGCCTGAACCTATTTTGGGTAAATTGGCAAATACATTCTCTCTACCTTGAGGGTCTTTATTGCTTACTATTTCTCCAGATGGTTTATGATACACTAAGATTCTAGGTGTTCTATTTTTACTAATTCTACGAATTAATTTACCATTTAACCTAATTAAGTCATTAGGTTTTACTCTTTGACCAACATGAGCTGGAGCTCCATTAACAGATATTCTACCTGCTATTATAAGATCTTCCATTTCTCTTCTGGACCCAACACCTAGTTCAGCAAGAACTTTATGCAATTTAGGAAAAATATCATCATTATGTGTTGATGAAAGTTTTAACCTATTTTCAATATGATCTGATCTTTCTAAAAAAGAAAGTTCGAAATTATTTTTTTTAATTTTAGAAACCTCAAGATTATTCTGTTTAGATAATAAAAATTTATTTCCAGTTTTTAGATTATTCTGAAAATTAGAATTATCCTGATTACATGATAATTCACTAACATCCCCCCTGCGACGTCTAAAAGGAGTGCGTAATTTACGTAATTTACTTCGTGAACAAGAAAGATTGTCTTTGGACTCAGAAGAATGTTCTAAACAATCATTATGAATCAATGCACTATTTTGTATATTTTTATTATTTGTCACCGAGACAACCCCAAACTATAAAATTTTGGAAGACACAACTGAAGGAAAAAAAATTATAAATAGATCTTATTTTTAATAATAAAGATTTAGATAACTTCAGAGTCAAATAAAAAAAAGAAGAAAAAAACAAATAACATAGAATTATTACGAAATTATTTTAATAGTTTAAATTTTAAAAACAACAACAGTTAACCTATATTAAATAAAAATAAAAAATTTCAATTAACAAACGTAATAACAAATAATCATTATCTGCATTATAGCTTGAAAATATAAAAATATATAATGTTAATTATTATATTATTTAAAACAACTTGCTATCTATAATATTTATGCTATATAGTCTAGTCGTTCGTAATTATATTATTTGTAATAAGCCGGTATAGCTCAGAAGGTAGAGCAGCGCATTCGTAATGCGAAGGTCGGTGGTTCGATTCCTCTTGCCGGCACCATAAATATCAATTTATTCTCTTCTTAAAAAATAAAAGCAAATAAATTATTATTAAATTTAAATAAAAAATATATTTACATGAGGAACTATAAATATACTATAACTACTACATTTCATAAAAAATTCACTCTAAAATTATTAGTTTTTTAGTTACAAAAAAAAAACAATATAGATGTATATTTACACATTAATGGTTCTTTCTTATCTTTCTATTAAAAAATTAAAGATAGTTTTTAAAATTGTAATAGCTAGCATTGAAAAATCAACTGCTTTACAATATCATATTTCATTGCAAAACAGTTATTGGAATTTATCTATGAAACAAAATATTCATCCTCAATATCGTGAAGTAGTATTTCTAGACACACAAACTAGTCATAAATTCATAATTAGATCAACAGTTAATACTAAAGATTCTATTAAATTTGATGGGAAGGATTACCCACTATTTAAATGTGATGTTACATCTAAATCTCACCCGTTTTACACTGGAGCACAAACTAGGATTATTGAAACAGGTAGAGTTGAAAAATTCCGTGCTCGCTTCTCTCATACTCCTGGTTCTAGCAACAAGTAAGACTTATAAAACATAAAACCTTTTAATTAGTAGTAACAATAAATATATTTATTTTAGTTTCTACTAATTAAAATACAATTTTAATTAGTTACAAAAAATATAAAACACCTATTTCCATATAACATGGAACCTGTTTATCCTTACATATTAAAATAAAACCACACAATAATACTGTGTAACAGCTATTATATTCAAATACAATAAGAATTAATGTTGAGTTTGCAAAATTGCTAATTTTACTTCATTACTTCATATATAATTTGAAAATAGATTACACATCTCAAATTTGAAAATCTAAATAAGATTTACTATTGAATTATGTTAAAATAAATTCTTTGGTAATGAAAAATACTTTATATAAAAAACTTCTTTATATAATTCATTTGCAATCAAGCCGTTAATATAAGTTTAGTATGATAATAAAAGAATCAAAAATATTAAAAAATATATTAAATCAATCTTGGCCTATATTAATTAGTCAAATAGCCGGAATATCATATGGCTTACTTGATACAATTATGAGTGGACATACTAGCAAAAAAGATTTAGCAGTTGTTGCTTTATCAACGTCAATATACATTACTATTTTTGTAAGCCTTCTAGGCGTAATCAATTCATTAATACCTATTATTGCTAACAACTATGGTAGAAAAAATTTCCATGAAGTAGGACGATATTGGTCTCAAGGAGTATGGTTATCAATTGCACTTTCTATTTTTGGGTCGATTTTACTATACTATCCAAATGTATGGTTTGTGTTCTTTAAAAATATGGAAAATGAAATCTATGAAAGAGTATCTATATATTTAAAAATATTAATATTTGCATTACCTGCCTCATTGATTTTTCGCACTATTTATAATTTATGTGCAGCATTATCTAAATCTAGAATGATGGTAATTGTAAGTATATTATCTATAATTTTTAAAGCTTTTTTAAATCTAATTCTAATATTTGGCTATAAATTAATACCTGCAATGGGAGCAACTGGAGCAGCAATATCGACAACAATTGTCTCTTGGATTACACTTTCAACTGGGTTT
This sequence comes from Candidatus Kinetoplastibacterium desouzaii TCC079E, assembly GCF_000340795.1. Classification (NCBI taxonomy): domain Bacteria; kingdom Pseudomonadati; phylum Pseudomonadota; class Betaproteobacteria; genus Candidatus Kinetoplastidibacterium; species Candidatus Kinetoplastidibacterium desouzai. The sequence goes on from NC_020294.1 coordinate 468,973, forward strand.
TACATTATTAAGAAAGATAAATTTTATAAAAAATTTAAACTATCTATATACAAACCACAATGGCATAAAATCAAAGAACTACTAAAAATAGGATTACCTATGGGTGGATCTTATCTAGTAGAAGTATTAACCTTTACTTCAATGGCAATATTGATAGCTAATGAAGGTCTAATAGCCATTGGTGGTCACCAAATTATTGCAAACATAGCTGGAGTTTGCTATATATTTCCTATATCACTTGGGATAGCAACATCATCAATAACAGCCCAAGCAATAGGATCAGGAGATTATATAACAGCTAAAAAATCAGGCTCTATAGGATTATGGATAACTATAATATTGTCTTTTATAGTAGCCATTATTATTTACTCAAATACAAATTATATAATGAATATATATACTAATGATGAGGCAATAAAATATACTATATACAACTTAATGATATTATTACCTTTTTTTCATATCGTTGATTCTATCCAATGTTTTAACTCCTACTTGCTAAGAGCTTACAAAATTAGCACACTACCTTTTATTACACAAACAATTGCTCTTGGAGTTATTGGCTTAGGAGGTGGATGGTGGTTTGGATTTGGGAAAGGTATTGAACACTTTAAAACAGTACATTTTATCATAGCTCCAAATTCTTATATTGGAGCTAGCAGCTTATGGATAATGTCTACCATAGGTCTCAGTATATCTTCTTTTTTTCTATATATTTTATATAAGAAACATATCACAAAATTTACATAAAACTAAAAAGATAAAAAATATTTTTTATAATATCTAAGCTCTTCTATTGACTCATGAATATCAGCTAAAGCTTCATGTTTATTTTGCTTAACAAAACCTTTATAAATATTATAATTCCATCTTTTAGCAAGTTCTTTTATTGTACTAATGTCTAAATTTCTATAATGAAAAAATTTCTCTAAAGTAGGCATATACATTCTCATAAAATTACGATCTTGATGGATGGTATTACCGCATAAAGGAGATCTGCCTGGTAATATATACATTTTCAAGAAATTCAGAAGAATTTCTTCAGCAGTTTTTTCTATTAAAGATGAATTTTTTACTTTTTCAACTAACCCACTTTTAGTATGTACAGAAGTATTCCATTTATCCATTGAGTCTAGTAATTTTTTGTCTTGGTGTAAAACTAATACTGGACCTTCAGCAACAATCTCTAAATTAGAATCTGTTACTATAACAGCTATCTCTAGAATTCTCTCCTTATAAAAATCTAAACCACTCATTTCCATATCAACCCAAACTAATCTATCATCATTAAAACTATTCATATAATTTTCCATAGCACACATAAAATGCTAAAATAACATAAATTCAACATAAAAATATTATATCTATTCTAATAAAACATAGATTTATTTCTAATAAATTACATATAAACTAATATATTCTTATTTATAAAACATATGAGTAGTTATATCCTTGGTCGTATTATTGAATCTCATAAACAACAATACATAGTAAAACATGAGAACAATATATATAACTGTTATATAAAAGGTAAAAAAAATCATGCGGCTGTAGGAGACTGGGTTTATATAAATAAAGAAATATATGGCAAAAACTCTATAGAAAAAATACAAGAACGCAAGAATATATTTTATAGATCAGACAATAATAAAAGAAAATATTTAGCTGCTAATATTGATCATATAATAATTATTGTTGCTACTGAACCATCATTTTCTACAGATATTATTGGCAATCTAATATTAGAAGCAATGAGATGTAATATAGATATAACAATTATTCTAAATAAAGATGATATTAAAGAACAAGTGTTATTATCGCTTGATAGAATTAAATCAATTACACCTGAAAATATACCAATAATAAATTTAAGCGCTAAAAACTTAACTAACAAAGAAATTATTTTTAAAATGTATAATTTGTTAATTAACAAGACCAATTTATTAGTTGGACAGAGCGGCATGGGGAAATCAACCATTTTGAACAAATTAGTACCATCCGCACATGCAAATACCCAAGAATACTCTAAATACTTAGGAACAGGAAAGCATACAACAAGCCATGTAAAATTATATGATTTAAATATAGGAAATAGTTTTATTATAGACTCTCCTGGCTTTCAGGAATTTTCTATAAAACATATTAATATCAATGATATTAATAAAGGATTTCCAGAATTTAGTAAATTTATAAAAGAGTGTCAATTTTATAATTGCTCTCATCATCACGAACCAGGATGCGCTATTATAAATGCTGTTTTAAGAGGAGACATTAAGAAAGGCAGATATTCTTTATATAAAAAAATAATAAAAGAATATCAAGCCAATAAAAAATATTTACGTTTATAGTGTAAAACTATATTTTTTTTGAGATAAGTTTTTCTTTAATACGAGCTGATCTACCTGACCTTGAACGTAAGTAATATAACTTAGCTCTACGAACACTACCAAATCTTTTTATTTCTATACTTTCAATCTGAGGAGAATACAACTGAAATGTTCTTTCCACAGATTCACCAGAAGATATTTTACGAACAATAAAAGAAGAATTTAGGCCTCTATTACGTTTCGCTATAACAACACCTTCGTAAATCTGAACTCTTTTTCTAGCACCTTCAACCACGTTTACACTAACAGCAACTGTATCTCCTGGAGAAAACTCCATATTCTTTTTTTCATTATACAAACGTATAATTTCTTCTTTTTCTAAAATAGAAATTAAATTCATAAATACACTCCTAAACCATCATTAGCTCTATACTATTAAAATAAATATTTTATTCTTTCTGAACTCAAGAGCCAGAGGATGACAATATTAAAATATACCACCACATTAGATTATACTTTAAATACAATGAATAAATCTAGAAATATTAAAGAGATTTTATCAATTGGGGCACAATCTTAAAAAGATCACCAACTATCCCATAATCAGCAAAATTAAAAATAGGAGCATCTATATCATTATTAATAGCAACTACTATCTCTGAATTAACCATTCCTGCCACATGCTGAGCAGCACCAGAAATGCCTATAGCAAAATATAATCTAGGAGAAACACTTTTACCAGTTTGTCCAATTTGCAATTCGTTAGAAGCATAACCAGCATCAACAGCAGCACGAGAAGCTCCCAATGCTGCTCCCATTTTATCAGCCAATACTCCTAGTAAATTCTCAAAATTTTCCTTGCTAGCAATAGCACGACCACCTGCCACTATAATTCTAGCTTTTGATAAATCAGGTCTATTACCTAATAAATCATTTCTAGTTATATATTTAGATAACTTGTTACTATCTATGCTTTCGAGTGTTTCAATTACACTAGGAATAATTTTACAATTATCATATTTAGGCAAAAAAGAAGAAGTTCTTATTGTTATAATATTTATGCGATCTTTAACCTCTATAGTACTAATAATACTACCAGCATAATTAGTTCGTATGAATATATTATTAGAAATAACTTTTATTATTTCCGAGATTGGCGCTATATCAAGAATAGCAGCCACTCTCGGAGCTATACTTTTAGAAATTAAAGAATCAGAAAAGATCAAATGAGTATATCTATTTGCAACAGAAGAAATTTGCAAAGAAATATCCTCAGATAGAAAATCTTTAAAACATTCAGCATCAGAAACAAGAACTCTAGATACATGAGGAATAAGAGAAGCCTTCATAACAACATTATCAACTTTATAACCAACTATTAATACATGGATTTCTAATTCAAACTCTAAAGATGCTGAAATAAGATTATATATAGAATCATTAAGCGACTCATTGTCATGATCAGGAATAATTAATATCATATTACTTTAGCTTCATTTCTAAGTTTATTTATAAGTAGATCAACATCATTTAATAAAACAACCTTTTTGTTTTTTTTCAGTTCCTCTACTCTCAATACTTTAAATCTAGGACTTATATCACGACAAATTTCTTCTGCTTTAATATGATCTATATTTTTTTTCTTTGATTTTATTATATTCTGCAAAGAAATGTATCTAGGACTATTAAGAGATAAATCTACTGTAATTACAGTAGGTAATTTAACAGAAATCGTTATATTGCCAGAATCAGCTTCACTTGTCACAAACAATTCTTCATCGACAAACTCTAATTTACTAGCAAATGTTGCCTGAGAATAATTTAAAATACCTGATAAAATTTGCCCTGTTTGTGCTGCATCATTATCTATGGACTGTTTTCCTAAGAATACCATTTGAGGTTCTTCACTTTCCACTATAACTTTCAAAATTTTAGCAATCGCTAAAGGTTGTATATCTATAGTTGATTCGCACCAAATAGCTCTATCAGCACCCATTGCTAAAGAATATTGCAAAATATTCTTACTGCTAATATCACCACAAGAAACAACTATAATTTCAGAAACAATTCCCTGCTCTTTCAATCTAATAGCCTCTTCTAATGCAACTTCATCAAATGGATTAATCGACATTTTAAGATTATCTAACTGAACAGCAGAATTATCAGATTTAACATGTACTTTTATATTATAATCAACAACGCTTTTTACTGCTACTAATACCTTCATTAATAAAATCCTGAATTAATTTAAAATATCAAAGTTTAGCCAAAGATCTAATATGTGCCACAACGCTTCTACTTAAAGAAGAAAAATTGTAACCACCCTCTAACATGCTAACAATTCTACCTTCTGAATATTGCTCAGATAAATCTACTATTTTATCAGTAATCCAAGCATAATCACTTTCTGTAAGAAATAGCTGACCCATGTCATCTTCTCTATGAGCATCAAACCCAGCTGATATTAATATAATTTCAGGTTTATGTTTATGAATTTCTGGAATCCAATATTCAGAAACAATTTCTCTAATTTTAGAAGGTTTACTATAAGCATCAACTGGAATATTACACATATTAGTTTTTTTATAATTAAGCAACTTAGAATAAGGATAAAAAGGATGTTGAAAAAAACTACACATTAACACTCTATCATCATTAAAAAATATCTCTTCTGTTCCATTTCCATGGTGAACATCAAAATCTATAATAGCCAATTTAGATATTTTATATTGCTCAAATGCATACTTGGCAGCTATAGCTATATTATTAAAAAAACAAGATCCCATGGCTTTATTACTACAAGCATGATGCCCAGGAGGACGAACTGAACAAAATACATTTTTTACATAATTACTAAAAACAGCATTCACTCCAAAAATACCAGATCCAGCCGCGTATAAAGCAGAATTAAAAGTATAATGATTCATCATTGTATCATTATCTATAAAATAATATTTACCTTGCTCGGGAATATTAGTAAGTAAACTATTAAAATAATCAGAAGTATGTACTCTTAAAACATCATGTTTCAAAGCCTTAAAAGGATAGCCAGTAGTAATAAAAGGCATCAGGCCACTCATTAACAATTGATCTGATATAACATCTAATCTTCGTGGAGTATCTGGATGAAAAGAACCCATTTCATGTATAAAACTAGTTGGATGAGTAATATACATAGTCTCCATAAATAACCTATTTAAATTCCATTAATTAGCAAAATTAATATTTTATAACTATTATCCTAAAACTATCCTTAAGAATTATTAAACAATAGATAATTATCTAAAATCATATTTTTTTACTTTTGTTATTATTTGTTTTTTTGAAAAAAATGGATGATAAACCTAACAAAAAACCAATAAATATTGATATAAATATAATAAATATTAATGGCACATCACTAATAGTAAAACTTTCATAAAGATTAATACTAACAGGTTGAATATTATTTAGAGATACTATTAACAACAACATAAAGAGAATAAATTTAAAAAATAAATACATCTTATTCTACATTTTTCTGAACTAATAAAGAATTAGAAACACAAAATATAAACTTTGTGTTTCTAATTTCCGCAATGTTAAGCTATCGTATGTATAGAATTATTTTGATACATTAACACGTTCTCTTAATTCCTTACCTGCTCTAAAAACCGGAACCTTTCTATCTGATAAAGATACTACATCACCAGATTTAGGATTACGAGCAGTTCTAGATTTTCTTTGAGAAACTGAAAAACTACCGAATCCGCGAATTTCTACTCTTCTATCTAGAAGAATAGAATCCTCTAATGAAGAAAAGATGGTTCTTATAACACTTTCGATATCCTTTAAAGTGAAATCAGGAAAACGAGCAGCTAACCTATCTATCAAATCCAATCTAGTCACAATAACTAACCATCATTACGTTGTTGATCCAATTTTTCTTTCAATAAAGCACCAAGATTTGTTGTTCCTGATGAAGCACTAGCATCAGACATTCTTTGTATAGTCTCAGCCGCTTCAACATTATCACGTGCTTTAATAGACAATTGAATAGAACGAGATTTTCTATCTATATTTAAAATCATGACTTCAATATTGTCAGAAACTTTTAAAACACTAGTAGCATCCTCAACTTTTCCAGATGATATTTCTGAAGCTCTTAAATAACCCTCAACATCAGAATCCAGAACAACTACAGCGCCTTTAGGCTCAACTGATTTTACAATACCATTAATAGATGATCCTTTATCATGAGACGAAATGAAATTCTGAAATGGATCATTCTCTAATTGTTTAACACCTAAAGAAATACGTTCCTTAGCTGTATCTATTCCTAGAACAATAGCTTCTATTTCATCATTCTTCTTAAGAGAACGTACGATTTCTTCTCCAGTATCAGTCCAAGAAAGATCTGAAAGATGAACTAAACCGTCAATTCCACCAGGCAAACCAACAAAAACACCAAAATCTGTAATAGACTTGATAGCTCCTTTGACTTTATCACCCTTCTTGAAATTTATAGCAAATTCTTCCCATGGATTAACTTTACACTGCTTCATACCTAGAGAAATACGACGACGATCCTCATCTATTTCCAACACCATTATCTCTACTTCATCTCCTAAAGTTACTACTTTACGAGGATCTACATTCTTATTAGTCCAATCCATTTCTGAAACATGAACCAATCCTTCTATTCCAGATTCAACCTCTACAAAAGCACCGTAATCTGTCAAGTTAGTAACCTTACCAAATAATCTAGTTCCATGAGGATAACGACGGGCAAGATCTACCCATGGATCTTCTCCTAACTGTTTAACACCCAAAGAAACTCTATTTTTTTCTTGATCAAACTTCAATACTTTAGCTTCTATTTCTTGACAAACTTGTAATACTTCAGATGGATGTCTAACACGACGCCAAGCCATATCTGTTATATGCAACAAACCATCAACACCACCAAGATCTATAAAAGCACCATAATCTGTAATGTTTTTTACAACTCCCTTGACAACTGCACCTTCATATAAATTATCTAATAATTTTTGGCGCTCTTCACCCATACTTGCTTCAAGAACTTGTCTTCTAGATAAGACTACATTATTTCTCTTTCTATCAAGCTTTATAACTTTAAACTCCATAGTTTTACCTTCATATGGAGTAGTATCCTTAACAGGACGCAAATCAACCAAAGATCCAGGAAGAAAAGCTCTAATACCATTAGTCATTACAGTTAGACCACCTTTAACCTTTCCTGTAATAGTTCCAGTAATTAATTCACCGCTTTCTAAAGCTTGTTCCAATTTTAACCAAGCTGATAGTCTTTTTGCTCTATCTCTTGATAAAATAGTATCACCATAACCATTTTCTAAAGAATCTATGGCTACAGATACAAAATCTCCTTTATTAACTTCTATATTACCCTGATCATCTAAAAACTCTTCTAAAGGAATTAATGCTTCTGACTTAAGACCAGCATTAACAACAACAAAATTATGATCTATTTTTACAACTTCAGCACTAATTACTTCTCCAGACTTCATGTCTTGTTTTTTTAGACTTTCTGCAAACAAATCTGCAAAACTTTCTCCGCTATTAGCGTTCGATGAAAATAATGACATAGGAGTATTAATCCATTTGGTTTAAAAACCACAATACACACCAATAATTAATATTGGTGGAGTTAAAAAACTACCGAATATATAAATATATAATCAGCAGAGCCTATTTTTCCATAAATTCAATATCACATTAACTGTTTCATTATCTGTTATATAAGAATTATCTAAAATATAAGCATCTGAATCAGGAATAAGAGGTGATACTAAACGCTCGGAATCTCTTAAATCTCTCTCAAGTATAGCACATCTGAGGTTGCCCATATTAACAGAGACTTTATCATCTATCAACTGTTTATAACGTCTTTCCACTCTAATATCAATATTTGCTGTTAAAAAAATTTTTAAACTAGCAAAAGGAAAAACTACAGCCCCCATATCTCTACCATCTGCAATTAAACCAGGCGGTTCTAAAAAACTTCTCTGAATATCAAGTAGTGCATGACGAACATCTTTATTAGCAGATATAATAGAAGCAGTATGTCCTACTTCCTCACTTCTAATATCATGACTTACATCTACACCATCAATAAAAATCTTCTTATTAATAAATGAAAATTCTATTTCTCTTGCTATATCTACTATTGAATTAATATCAACCAAAGAAACTTTTCTGAGAATAATATAAAAAGCCAATGATCTATATATAGCACCAGAATCTAAAATTGACCAACCAAGAACATCTGACAACTTTCTAGCAATAGTACCTTTACCAGATGCTGTAGGACCGTCAATGGTTATTACAGGGACATTTTTCTTAATACTCAAAATACACCAATACTATTCATGAAAGATAAAATCATTTTATATAAGCAATCTTATTAAAAACATCAAAATAATCAGGAAATGTTTTATTTATGCAAGAAGGATCCATAATACGAACATCTGTTTTCCCAAAAGATGATAAAGAAAAACACATTGCCATTCTATGATCATTCCATGTGTCTATAGAGACTTGTCTTGGCCAAAGATTATATTCTATTGGATCAATAGATAACCAATCATCACCAGATTCAACCTGAACTCCAAACTTAGAAAGTTCAGTTTTCATAGCTAATATTCTATCAGTTTCTTTTACTCTCCAACTAGCTATATTGCGCAAATAACATTTATTATCAGCATACAAAGCTAAAACAGCTGCTGTCATTGCGGCATCAGGTATTGTATTAAAATCTATATCAAATGCTTTTAATTTTTCTCCATTTTGAACACAAATTCCGCTAGATTCAATTTTATTGCTAAAAATATTAATTTTAGCTCCCATTAATTGCAAAATCTTAGTAAAATTTACATCACCTTGAATACTATCTAAACCTACACCGTTTACAGTTAATGGACCACCAGCAATAGCACCTAATCCCAAAAAATAAGAAGCTGAAGAAGCATCTCCTTCAATAAATATTTCTTTAGGACTCTTATAAAAATCTTTAGAATCTATAAAGAATTTATTATCACTCAATTTCTTTACAGAGACACCAAATTTTTTCATAAGATTTAATGTAATATCTATATAAGGTTTGGAAATTAAATTTCCTTCAACTTCTATAGTCAAAGATTGATTAATCTTCCTAGTAAAAACAGGAGCTGCCATCAGTAAAGAAGTTAAGAATTGACTAGAAACAGAACCTTTTATGGAAACTAAATTTATATTATTTGTTTGAAAAGCTCCGATGCTTACAGGTGGGTAACCTATATCTCCAAGATAATTTATATTACAACCTAACTGTCTTAAAGCATCTACTAAGTCACCAATTGGACGTTCATGCATTCTTTGAATGCCTGATAAATTATAAGTTCCATCCATAAAAGATAAAGCAGCTAATAATGGACGAAAAGCAGTTCCAGCATTACCTAAAAATAAATTTAAATTCCTATTATTTAAATTTCCTTCACTTATAATCTCTACAACATTATCTGATGTATTATTAATCTGAATTCCTAACTTATTTAAGGAATCTATCATAACACTAGTATCATCAGAATTTAATAATCCGTTAATTTTAGTAACACCTGGTGATAAAGCAGCTAATAATAGAACTCTATTGGAAATACTTTTAGACCCAGGAAGCGTTATACTTCCATGGGCCTTGCAATATTTAGGCAAATCTAGATAAGCTATTTTTTCATTCATAAAATTTATTCCTTAAACCAAGCAAGACGAGCAGAAGAAGATTTTTCTAAAATTGTTTGTATAGTTTCTTGATCATCTTTATCTAGAGCTTCCTTAGCTCTTAAAATCATTTCTAAAACTCCATCCAATTCATCATTTATAAATTTTTTGTTTGCAAAAAATATATCTTTCCACATACCAGGAGATCCAGCAGAAATTCTAGTAAAATCTCTAAAACCAGAACCAGCTAGAGATAATTTAAGATCAACGTTATCAGAAGATGCAATATATGACATATACATAAACGATAAGAAATGAGGCAAATGACTAACAGATGCAAAAATACAATCATGATCAGTAGGACTCATGCTAATAACATTAGCTCCACAAGCGACCCAAAAAGAATTAATGATATCAAGATTTTCTTTAGAATTTTCTTTCAATGGAGTAAGAATAACATTTTGCTTATTAAATAAGTCTGGTATAGCTGACTCTGGACCAGCTTTCTCTAAACCAGCTATAGGATGACCAGGAATAAATTGACTAACTCTATCACCCAAAACTGAATAAGCGGCATTAACAATATCCAATTTTGTACTACCTACATCTGTAATAATAGTATTATTCAGAAGATAAGGTTCTATAGAACAAAGAATATCATATGTATAACTAACAGGAGTGGATAAAAATATAAGATTAGATTTCTTAGTTGCGCTCTCAATAGAATCATACTCATCAATTAAACCTAATCTTTTAGCCATTTTTAAATTGTCAATTTTACTATCAATACCTATTATAATACCTTTATATCCAGATTTCTTTAATGCCAAGGCAAAAGATCCGCCTATTAAACCAACACCAACAATTGTTACAACTGAAACATTATGAAAATTAAAACCAGGAGAATTTATAAGCATAAAAATGTTCTATATTAATCTAACAATATCACTCAATGAATCAAAAAATAAAGAATTTTCTAAAGAATTTCCTATACTTATTCTTAACCATCCTGATAAATTATAATTATCAACAGGACGAACAATAATTCCTCTTTTTAATAATTCAAAATTAACTTTATTAGAGTCACCCACGTTAACCAAAATAAAATTACCAAAACTAGGAATATATTTAAAACCTAGAGAGTCAAAAAAATTATAAAATCTTTCTTTCTCCTTTTTGTTTAAATAACAACTCTTATCTAAAAAATCTTGATCTTTTAATGCTTCAATTGCAGCCAATTGCGCAAAACAATTAACATTGAAAGGCTGTCTGACTCTATTAATAAAATTAGCTATATTAGGATTTGAAACAGAAAATCCAACACGTAAGCCTGCAAGACCATAAGCTTTTGAAAAAGTACGAGTTACTATCAAATTAGGATATTTTTCTATCAATGAAAAACTGTTAAACTTATCACACTCATCTAAATATTCTGTATAAGCTTCATCTAATACTACAATCAATTTGCTGCCATAGTTATTATAAACACTATCTAAAAAAACTATAAGATCAGACTTTTTTATAAAAGTACCTGTAGGATTATTAGGATTAGCAATAAAAATTAATCTAGAGTTATCGGTGATAGATTTATAAAATAAATTCAAATCATGCCCATAATTACTCGATGGAACTTCAATATGACTAGCCCCTCTAGCTTGAGTAGCAATTTTATACACAGCAAATGAATATTCTGAATATATGGCAGATGAATTACCATCCAAGAATGTCATAGCAATAAGTTCTAAGATATCATTTGATCCATTACCTAATACTATACTCTCTACAGGAATAGAGTATTTTTCTGATAAAACAAGTTTTAAATCAAACCCATTAGCATCTGGATATCTATATATGATATCCTTTGCCTTAGATAAAGCACTCACAACTCTTTCAGAGACACCAAGAGAGTTTTCATTAGATGCAAGTTTTACTATAGAAGCAGACTCTATACCAAACTCTCTTGCTAATTCATTTATTGGTTTACCTGATTGATATGGAGAAATTTTCTTTATATACTCAGGCAATAATAATTGATTATTAATATCCATAATTTACTCACTGTGCAGGATAAGAACCTAAATTTTTAAAAAATGCTACCTGAGTTTTTATTAACTCTAGAGCTCTTGAAACATTAGTTTCTTTTTGATGTCCAATAATATCAACATAAAAATAATATTCCCACTGTCCAGTTCTAGCTGGTCTAGATTCAAATCTAGTCATAGAAACTTTATGTATAGCAAAAGGTTTTAACATCTCATAAACAGCGCAAGCTTTGTTAGGAACCGCTAAAATCAAACTAGTTTTATCATTACCACTAGGTGATGATTCTATATTACCAATAGCAAGAAAACGAGTTCTATTATTAATATCATCCTGTATATTAGAATATACAGGCCTTAATCCCCAAGATTCAGCGGCAATCATACCTGCTATTGCAGCAAAATCTTCACTTTTAGAAGCGATATGAGCTGCTTCTGAATTACTAGAAGTAGAAACTCTCTCAAGATTAGGATAATGTTTATTTAACCATTCTTGACATTGGGCCAAGGCTTGAGGATGAGCTGTAATTTTTTTAATTCCATTCATATTCCCACTTTTAGTTAACAAACAATGCTTTATAATTAAGGATCTTTCCCCTATTATTTTCAAATTAGAATTAAGAAAAAGATCAAGACTCCTATTAACTGCACCTTCAATTGAGTTTTCTATAGGAACCATGCCTACATCAGCCCTGCCAGACTCAATCGCATGAAACACCTCATCGAAAGATGTACATTGGACATTATTAACTGATCTACCAAAATGTTCAAAAGCAGCTTGTTCAGAAAAAGAACCTTTAGGACCTAAATAAGCTACTTGCATAGAACGTTCCAAATCCCTGCAAGCTGATATTATTTCTTTCCAAACATGTTCTATAGCAGAAGTCTGAAAAGGACCAGTATTAATTCTTTGCAATTTTTCTATAATCTGTGATTCTCTTTCCGGCTTAATAACTGAATCATCAAGATTGACAGAATGTTTTATTTTGCCTATTTCAACTACTATTTCAGACCTTCTATTTAATGTTTCTAAAATCTTCCTATCTAATTCATCTATCAAATTTCTTAAAGGCAATAATTTAGAATATAATTCATCATCCATAAACACGCTCAAATTCTCTCATATAGTTAATCAAAGACTGGACAGCAGACATAGGCATAGAATTATAAATAGAAGCTCTCATTCCTCCTACACTTCTATGCCCATTTAAATTTATAAAACCAGATTCTTCTGCTTCAGATAAAAAAATATCATTTAAACATGCATCATGTAATACGAAGGGAATATTTACCTTAGACCTTACACTAGTTTCAACATTATTATTATAAAAATCAGTAGAGTCTATGTAATTGTAAATAGTTTCTGATTTTTGATAATTTTCTTCAGCTACAGATTGTAATCCTCCTTTAAATTTTAACCATTTAAACATTAAACCAGCAACATAAATAGCAAAAATAGGAGGTGTACTATATAAAGAATTTGTTTTTGCAAGATTTGTATAATTAAAAGAAGAAGGACATATAGAAGAATAAAAACCCAACAAATCTTTTTTTATAATTACTAAGGTCAAACCAGCTATTCCTAAGTTTTTTTGAGCACAAGCAAATATTATTCCAACTTTTTCTATAAACATAGGTCTAGTTAATAAATTAGAAGAAGCATCTACAACTAACTCAGAATCCACAGAGTAATCTAATAAATTCGGCCACTCACAAAATTCAATACCATCTATAGTTTCATTACTGCATAAATACACATAAGACGATACCTTACTAAAATCCCAAGTTTCTAAAGAAGGCATCCATCTACGTGGATTATAAAGATTACCATTTTTACTGTATAAACTATTATTATCAGCAATTACACGAACATTTCCATATTTTTTAGATTCTCGGAAAGATACATCAGACCAATGTCCTGATACTATAAAATCAGCGTTTCTCTTGCTTGTTCTTTCTATAAGATTCATTGGAATAAAAGAATTAGCTGCATGACCACCAGCATGTGAAAATATAACTGCATAATCAGAAGACAAATTCAACAAATCACGCAGGTCTTTCTCTGCTTCATAACAAATATCAGCAAAATAATTGCTGCGATGACTCATCTCTAATACTGATATGCCTTTATTATCCCAACTCATTAACTCAGAAGAAATTTTCTCCAGCACCATTCTAGGCAAGGTTGCAGGACCAGAGGAAAAATTCCAAATTTGAGACATATTATTTAACCATTAACATGATCTTCATCAGATACATCCAAATCAGACTCTATAACTTTTCTAATTTTAGATAGGTAACTACCACTATTAATATTTATTAATGTAACTCCCTGAGTAACTCTACCCATTTTTCTTATTTCAGACACTCGAGTTCTAACTAAAACCCCAGATGTAGTAATCAACATTATTTCATCACTTAGATCAACTAAAACAGCACCGACCACCTTACCATTACGCTTACTGTTTTGTATTGCTATCATACCTTTAGTACTACGATTATGAACAGTATAATGTTTAATAGAAGTTCTTTTACCAAAGCCATTCTCAGTAGCTATTAAAACACTTTTTTCTTCACTGTTTGAAACAAGTAAAGAAACAACACGTTGATTCTTACCTAATACCATACCTCGTACACCACGAGCGCTTCGGCTAACAGAACGAACATCTTTTTCGCTAAATCTTACAGCCTTTCCTGAATCAGAAAACAGCATTATATCATAATCACCATTTGTTAATTCTGCTCCAATTAAATAATCTCCATCATCTAATCCGACAGCTATTATCCCATTTTTTCTTGGATTGGAAAAATCTGATAAAGATGTTTTTTTAACTACACCATTAGCTGTTGCCATAAAAACATATAAATTCTCGCTGAACTCTTTTACGGGAAGAACAACAGTAATCTTTTCATTTTTTGATAATGGAAACATATTAACTATTGGTTTACCTTTGGATCCTCTGGTTCCTTGAGGAACTTCCCATACTTTTAACCAATAAACTCTCCCCAAATCTGAAAAGAAAAGCAAGAAATCATGAGAATTGGCTATAAATAAATGCTCAACCCAATCATTTTCTTTTATAGAAGTAGCTTGCTTCCCATGACCACCCCTTTTCTGCAAGCGGTACTCAGACAATGGTTGACTTTTTAAGTAACCATTATAAGACAAAGTAACTACCATATCAGTTGGTACAATCAAATCTTCTGTATATAATTCAGTAGCATTATGTTCTATATAAGATCTTCGAGGATCAGAATCTTCACTAGAAAATTCTTCTTTTACTTCATTTAACTCATTAACAATAATTTCAGTTATTCGTTCTGATTTGGATAAAATATCTAATAAATCAGCTATTACAGACATTATATCTTTATACTCTTCTATAACTTTATTTTGCTCTAATCCAGTTAAACGCTGCAAACGCATATTCAAAATTTCCTGAGCTTGCCATTCACTAAGTTTATAAAGACCTATGCTATTAATACCAAAAATAGTATTCACATCAGAAGGTCTATATACATCCTTATCTATACCAGAATTCTCGAATCTAACAAGCATGTCTCTTACTAAATCTGATGGCCAATCCCTATTCATCAAATTCTGACGTGCTATCGAAGGACTAGAAGCTGCTTTTATAATTAATATGAAATCATCTATGTTAGCTAATGCTACTGCCAACCCCTCCAGTATATGAGCACGATTTTTAGCTTTATTTAATTTAAATATGGTTCTTCTTGTAATAACTTCTCGACGATGTTCTAAAAAATAACCAATTATTTGTTTTAAATTCAATAACTTTGGTTGCCCTTCTACTAAAGCAACCAAATTCATACCTAAAGTATCTTGTAACTGAGTATTCTTATATAAGTTATTAAGAATTATTTCTGGAGACTCTCCTCTTTTTAGTTCTATAACCAGTCTCATTCCATCTTTATCTGACTCATCTCTTATATCAGATATTCCTTCAATTTTCTTGGAATTAACTAATTCTGCTATTCTTTCTTGAAGAGTTTTTTTATTAACCTGATAAGGAAGCTCATCTACAATAATAGCAGATTTATGATCCTTCTTATAATCCTCAAAATGAGTTTTGGCTCGCATTAAAACTCGCCCACGACCTGTTTTATAACCCTCTCTAACACCAGAAATGCCATAAATTATACCTCCAGTAGGAAAGTCTGGAGCTGGGATAAAATCAATTAACTCATCGATAGTACAATCTGGTTTTGTCAAATAAAACAAACAACCAGAAATAACTTCTCTTAAATTATGAGGTGGAATATTAGTAGCCATACCAACAGCTATTCCAGAACCTCCATTTATTAAAAGATTAGGAATTTTAGAAGGTAGAACTAACGGCTCTTTTTCACTACCATCATAGTTCAGACCAAAATCTACTGTTTCATTTTCAATATCAGATAATAATTCATGAGAAATTTTTGCCAATCTAACTTCTGTATATCGCATAGCAGCAGCACTATCACCATCGATAGAACCAAAATTCCCCTGACCGTCTATTAACATATATCTCATAGAAAAATCTTGGGCCAACCTTACGATAGTATCATAGACAGACTGATCTCCATGTGGATGATATTTACCAATGACATCACCTACAATACGAGCTGATTTTTTATAAGCACGATTCCAATCATTATGTAACTCATGCATTGCAAAAAGAACTCTTCTGTGAACAGGCTTTAAACCATCTCTAACATCCGGTAAGGCACGACCAACAATTACACTCATAGCATAGTCTAAATAGCTACGACGCATTTCCTCTTCCAGAGATACTGGAAGCATTTCCATAGCAAAGGAATCCATAGATACAATCACATTATCCAATTTCTTAATTTATACAAAACGAAACAAATATAATCTCTAACAAAAAAATAATTGATAAAAATTACATTCCACCATATACATTATTAATAATTATATAACTCATTATTAATAATAGATTACTTGTAAAACCATAATATTTAATATTATTGTCTATCTAAAACAACACCCAAATATTTACTAATGTTATAAACGATTAGCTTAACATACTAAAACAACTTAGGATTATTTAAACATGTTATTTTATTATCTTAATTGAGTTTGATTATTAATTTATAGTGTAGAATCCAAAATGTAGTAGAATAAATTATTAATCCTTTAAACAAAAGAGGAGAAACATGAGCGTATCATCTAAATTAGCTATTGCCCTTACATTCACTGCTATTTCAGCAACAAGCAGTGTTTTGGCAAACGAAACAAATCATTTAAAAGGATCTTTCGGACATCCTTTAAAAAATGGAACTAATGAATTAGTATGGCGTCTTAATAATTACAATGAGAATTCAAACAAAATCTCATCAGTTAAAGCACCTATAAGCAAAAATATAATCTCAGAAAGAACTTTTTTTGATTTTGATAAACATAGTCTAAAAGAGTCAAATAATGAACAATTAGATAAAATATTATTAAAATTAAAACAAACAAATTTAGAAAAAATTGTTGCTTACGGTTATACAGACTCCAAAGGAAATCCTAACTACAACAAAAAACTTTCTGGTCTCAGAGCTGAATCAGTAAAAAAATACTTCATTAGCAAAGGAATAGACTCTAAATATATTGTTATAGAGTCGAAAGGTTCTGATAATCCTATCGCAACAAATAATAATGAAGAAGGAAGAGCTCAAAATAGAAGAGTAGAAATTAAAGTATTTGCCAAAAATTAGCGCGCTAATTTATAAAATAGCTTTTTATTTTTATTAAGTAGAAAGCTATTTTTATTCTACTAACTATTAGAAACTTTTATAAAACATGAATTCAAAATTGAAATTATATTAATCGCACAAACATAAAAATAGATATATTTATAAATTATAAATTCCAATTATGAATTATATTCAGCAATATATTAACATTTAAAATTTCATTAAGAATACTTACAATAGAAAATTATATGATATGATAAGAAAAATTATTTAAATTAATAATTTTGGGGCCGAGTTGGTTTCGACGTTGGTCAAAAAGTAGATTGTTGCATGTCGAGCACCAGTAAGCTCGATAAAACACTGGAAAAAATATAAACGCCAACGATACGCGTTTCAAGCTAGCAGCTTAACTCTAGCCGTTGCACTAATCTTTCCTTGGATTAGACAGTAAAAAGTATATTATTTATATGCTAATATCTGTAGCAACGTCATATACAAGGAATCAGTTTGTTTTGCTTTCACTCAAAACAAACCTAATATTATGTGAATCGTTTATATATGGCCTGTTAGTTGGCATGTATATAAATTAAAACAATAAACTAACTAAACATGTAGAAATGACTATGGCAGACTAGCGGACGGGGGTTCGATTCCCCCCGGCTCCACCATTAAGCAATCCATTTTATTTTATCTAATACCTTATGCATATCTGATGGTATAGGACTTGAAAAAGTATATTTATTACCTTTTTCATTAACAAAACTTAGAATTTCTGAATGAAGCATTGGTCGATCACAAATAGATAAAAATTGACCATTGTAAACTGAATCTCCTAATAATGGATGACCTATACTAGAAAGATGCACTCTGATTTGATGAGTGCGACCAGTATCTAAAATACACTTTATTTTGGTAACATTACGTTGACAAGGAGTTAAACCATGTACAATAGATCTAAAATGAGTTACAGCTTCTTTAGGTGATATAACTTTATTTGCTGCGCTCATTTTTATAGGATTATTTATATCTCTACCTATTGTTTTATTAATAGTTCCTTCTTTTAGCAAACTTCCTTGAACTATAGCTATATATTCTCTAGATATAAATCTAAGCTGTAATTGTCTTACTAAATAAATTTGTGATTTTAATGTACGAGCAACAATCATAATACCAGAAGTATTCTTATCTAATCTATGTACTATACCTGCTCTTGGAACTATAAAAAGTTCAGGATATCTATATAAAAGACCATTTAAAAGAGTACCACTCCAATTGCCTGATCCAGGGTGAGTTACTAAACCAGCAGGCTTATTCACTATAAGCCAATCACTATTTTCCTCTAGGACTTCAAAAGCAACATCTTCGGCAGTAAAAGATAATGATTCTGGTAAGGGTTGTTCATAAACAGTAATTACATCGCCATATTTAACATTATGTCGATTCTTTATATAACAACCATTAACAAGAACATTATTATCTATAATCCATTTTTTTATTACCTCTCTAGAATAATCTGGCATTAAAATAGCAAGAGTTTTATCTACCCTACCACTAAAACCCTCAGGAACAATAATTTTTTTAGGATTCATACTAAGTTAGAAAATTTATATTTATAAAATGTAATAAATTGTATAATATAATACTTTTATTTGCATAATCACTGATAACGAATAATTTGATGTTTAATATTTCTCGAAAAAAAATAATTTTTTATATTATTAAATACATATTTATACTATCTTTAACACTTACCATATCCTCATGTACTTACAATAATCATAATAGTATTAACATACTAAATGAATCAGAAGAACTTTTATACAAAGAATTAAAAAAAGAAATTAGCCATAAAAACTGGGAAAAAGCTAAAGCCTTAGGAAAAATAATTAAAAGAAATTATCCATCTGGCAATATATACCAAAACACCCTCATAGATATGATATATATATATTGGCAAGAAGGCTCTATAGAAGATTCTCTAAATAATATAAGAAAATTCCAAGAAAGATATCCAAATCATCCAAAAACAGACTATATTTTGTATCTAAAAGGTAGAATCAATTTCACTCCCACACAATCTTTATTTTCTAAAATAACTAAACAAAAATTGTTTGAAACAGACTCTCAAAAAATGCAAATAGCATATGAATGCTATAAAGAACTTATAAAGAAATTTCCTACAAGCATTTACGCTAAAGAAGCGAAAAAATTAATTCAATATACAATTGATAACATAGCAAGAAACGAACTATATATAGCAAAATATTATTATTACAAAAAAGCATACTTAGCATCTATTAACCGAGCCAACGAAATTGCTCATAATAATAACTATGATAATAAATATAAAAAAGAAGCTATAGAAATAATTACTAAATCACGTAAAAATTTGGGAATAAATCAAGTTATACAATAATAAATTATAATTCTATTAATCCATAGAATTAATAGAATCTCTTAACTCTGATATATGTAATTTATTAGAATAGTCAATCTCCACAGATATTTTATTATTATCTAGTATAGAAATATAATCTGATTCTTTTACTTGTTCATCTCTGATTTTTTTAAAAACCAATTTAATTTTTTCATTAATAAAACAGCATCATCAGCATTTGAAAAAGAATCTTTTATAGTTAATAACTCTTTCCCAGTCGTAGATAGCAAACGAATTCTAAATTTATTCAAATCATCTCTATAACAAATAAGACGAGCTTTTTTCTTGTTTTTAGAGTTGTTAATCTTGCTATCATAATTTATTCCTTTCCCTAGATTATTTTTTTTATAATCTATTAAACTACGTATGCCTATTAAATCTCTAACTTCCTCAATACATTTTTTTGACAAAACACGAGCCTTTTGTGCCCCAAATTGCAAGATTTTTTCTATTAAATCAGGTTGGGTTATTAATTTAGAATATTTCTCACGCATAGGAAAAATTTCATACTCTATTTTCTCGTATAAACTTTTTTTTGCTTCTGACCAAGACATACCAAGAGCTAATTTTTTTCTAAATTCTTCAGATTCTGTTTCATTAGAAAAAGCTTTATATAAAATATATAAATGTGAATTATATGCATCTTTATACTCACCTGGTTCTTTAGAATCAGTTATTATATGCATAATAGATGATTTTAAATCTTTTGCACTTCCTTCAAAAAGAGGTATCGTGTTATTATAACTTTTAGACATTTTACGGCCATCTAAACCAGGCAATGTACCAACTGAACTAGCAACCAAAGCCTCAGGCAAAACAAAAAAATCATTATTATATTTACGATTAAATTTTTGAGCTATATCCCTTGCCATCTCTAAATGTTGAACTTGATCTTTTCCTACAGGGACTTTATTAGCTTTAAACATTAAAATATCAGCAGCCATAAGAATAGGATAAGAAAACAAACCCATACTTACAGTGTCATCTTGATCCAAACCTTTAGATAAATTATTGCTTACACATGCTTTATAAGCATGTGCTCTATTCATCAACCCCTTTGCTGTAGAGCAAGTTAGTATCCATGATAATTCTACTATTTCAGGTATATCTGATTGTCTATAAAAAACAACTCTATCTATATCCAAACCAACAGCTAACCAAGTTGCAGCTATCTCTAACCTAGAACGATATAATTTATTAGGATCATGACATTTTATCAAAGCGTGATAATCTGCTAAGAAAAAAAATGACTCAACATTTGGCTTAACACTAGCTATTATAGCTGGCTTTATAGCACCAGCATAATTCCCTAAATGAGGAGTGCCTGAAGTTGTAATCCCAGTAACAACACGGATATTCATGAAACAATTTATATGAAAATAATATTTATCTTAAAAATGCCTAGTAGAGTAAAAAATAAAAAACTACCTAGCATATAATTATATACTAGGTAGAATATAATTAAAATTTATTTAAAAATTTAATGATCTTTTATCAACTGCTAGCGCCGCCTCTTTTAATGACTCAGAAAGAGTTGGATGAGCATGGCAGATTCTTGCTATATCTTCAGAAGAACCTTTAAATTCCATAATTGTAACAGCCTCTGAAATAAGTTCAGAAGCCATTGGTCCTATAATATGGACTCCTAAAACTTCATCAGTATTTGAATCTGCTATAACTTTTACAAAACCAGTCGTATCCCCTAATGCTCTAGCTCTGCCATTTGCTAAAAATGGGAAAGTACCAACTTTATAAGAATGTCCTTCTTTTTTTAATTCCTGTTCGTTCTTTCCAACCCAAGCTATCTCTGGTGAGGTATATATTACAGAAGGTATAGTATCAAAATTAACATGTCCATGTTGCCCAACTATACGTTCAGCCACTGCAACACCTTCCTCTTCAGCCTTATGTGCTAACATTGGACCTCTTACCACATCACCGATAGCCCAAACATTTGATAAATTTGTTTTACAATGACTATCTACAACGACAAAACCACGATCATCTAATAACAAACCAACAGATGATGAATTCAAACCTTTAGTATGTGGAACTCTACCAATAGAAACTATTAATTTATCTACTAATAAGTCTGTTGTAGATCCTGATTGATCTTTATACTTAACGGTAACAGATTTATCACTTACCTTAACATCAGTAATGCTCACTCCAACTTTGATATTTAAACCTTGTTTTGTAAAAACTTTTAATGCTTCTTTGGAAACTTGAAAGTCTGCTGACATAAGAAATTCCGGCATGGCTTCTAGTATCGTAACATTAGAACCTAATCTACGCCAAACACTTCCCATTTCAAGACCTATTACTCCACCTCCTATAACACCAATAGTTTTAGGAACATCTTTTATATTTAAGGCCCCATCATTAGACAAGACAATCTTTTCATCAAATTTAACACCAGGAAATTCCCTAGGTGAAGAACCAGTAGCTACTATAACATTTTTAGCATGTAAATCTTCTTTCAAAGAAGAAACTTTTATAGACCAACCATTCTCGGTTTTAGCTGAAAAAGAACCTGTTCCATGAAAAAACGACACTTTATTCTTTTTAAAAAGATATAAAATACCATCATTATTCTGTTTTACTATTGAGTTTTTTCTAGAAATTAAATTATTAAGATTTAATGATACATTAGAAACCTCAATTCCATGTTCCTTAAAATGATGATTAGCTTGATCAAAATGTTCAGATGACTGTAACAAAGCTTTAGAAGGAATACAGCCAACATTTGTGCATGTTCCTCCAGGAGCTGGAGTTCCATCAATATTTTTCCACTCATCTATACATGCTACATTTAGCCCAAGTTGAGAAGCACGAATTGCAGCTATGTAGCCTCCTGGACCAGCTCCTATTACTATAAGGTCAAATTGTTTAGACATATCTTTATATTATAATAGAAAATACAAGTTATATAAATTGACTCCTATAAATAGCATTTGTTATATAGGAGTCAACCACCTTAAAAACTTCAACTAGATAAAAAATAACGCTTGTATGTGGTTATCTTAATTTACACATCTAGCAAAAGACTTTGTGGATCTTCTAAAGCCTCTTTAATAGCAACCAAACCTAGAACTGCTTCTCTACCATCAATAATTCTATGATCATAAGATAAAGCTAAATAATTCATAGGACGTATTACTATCTGACCATTCTCCACAACAGCACGATCTTTAGTAGCATGAATACCTAAAATAGCAGATTGTGGTGGATTTATTATTGGAGTTGATAACATGGATCCAAAAACACCACCATTAGAAATAGAAAAAGTACCGCCAATCATCTCTTCTAAACCAAGTTTACCATCAGCTGCCCTTTTACCAAAATCAACAATAGATTTTTCTATATCAGCAATAGATAATTGATCAGCATTCCTAAGTATAGGGACAACAAGACCTCTTGAACTACCAACAGCAATCCCAATATCGAAATAACCATGATAAATAATATCTTTACCATCTATAGATGCATTAATTAGAGGAAATTTTTTTAAGGCAGAAACAGCTGCTTTAACAAAAAAAGACATAAAGCCAAGCTTGACACCATGCTCTTTTTCAAATTTATCCTTGTATTTACGTCTAATATCAATAACAGCTTGCATATTAACTTCATTAAAAGTAGTCAATATAGCATTTTCTTGCTGTGATTGTATTAAACGCTCAGCAATTCTAGCTCTCAAACGACTCATAGGAACACGTTGCTCAGGTCTACCATCTAACGATAATGTAGAAGAAGTTAATGTTTCAACTTTTGGTAAAGATTGTTTTACAGATAATGCATCATTCTTAGTGACTCTACCATCTCTTCCTGTACCTGAAATGGAAGAAGCATCAATACCTTTTTCAGATAAAATCTTTGAAGCAGCAGGTGATGAAACACCTTTCATATCTTTTGAACTAGAACTTTCCGAAGATGATACCGATGATGTTAATACTTCTTTAGATGGTTCAATAACCACAGAAGGTTTAGCACTTGTATCTATTTTAGCAATCAATTCTCCTGAAACAACAGTGCTATTGTCTCCTCTAATAATCTCAACCAAAACACCAGAAGATGGCGCTGGAACTTCTAATACAACTTTATCTGTTTCAATTTCAATTAATATCTCATCTGATTCAACAAAAGAACCAGCATGTTTTTTCCAAGATAACATCGTAGCTTCTGAAATAGATTCAGACAACTGCGGAACAACAACTTCTATAATAGCCATAATGATAAATCCTTTAGTTTATTAAAAGCTCTTCAAGAGTATTCTATTTAGCAAGTATGACCTTAAATTTCTGAGCAAAAGCCTGATCTACTAAAGCTTTTTGTTGCTCTTGATGTTTAGCTAAATAACCAACTGCTGGTGAAGCAGATGCATTGCGTCCAGCATAACCAAGTTTCTGACCATCAATCATATTTTCATACAAATGATGCTGTATATAGTACCAAGGTCCTTGATTTTGTGGTTCATCTTGCACCCATATAATCTCTGTTAAATTAGGATATTTTGATAACTCAAATTCAAATGCCTTATGTGCAAAAGGATACAATTGCTCTACTCTAATAATAGCAACATTATCTATAGATCTATCTCTACGAGCATTAGCCAAATCATAATATACTTTACCTGAACAAACCAATAGCCTTTTAACTGACTTTTGATTGATATTTTTATCCACTTCAGGAATGATAGTTTTAAAAGATCCTTCTGATATGTCTGACAGAGGAGAACTAGCATCTTTATTACGCAATAAAGATTTAGGAGTAAATAAAACCAATGGTTTACGAAAAGGACGAATCATTTGTCTACGTAAAACATGAAAAATCTGAGAAGCATCAGTAGGCTGAACAACTTGCATATTATTATCAGCACACAATTGTAAAAATCTTTCAATTCTAGCAGAAGAATGCTCTGGTCCTTGTCCTTCATACCCGTGAGGTAACATCATAGTTAAACCAGATTGACGACCCCACTTAGACTCTCCGGAAGATATAAATTGATCTATAACTACCTGAGCTCCATTCACAAAATCACCAAACTGAGCTTCCCATATTGTAAGAGTATTAGGTTCAGAACAAGCATATCCATATTCAAACCCTAAAACAGCCTCTTCTGATAGAACAGAATCAATAACTACAAATGGAGCTTGTGTATCTGAAAGATTTTGAAGAGGAATATAAGTTCCATCATCCCATCTTTCTCTATTTTGATCATGCAAGACAGCATGTCTATGAGTAAAAGTTCCTCTACCAGAATCTTGACCTGTGATACGAACACCATATCCAGAAAGAAGCAAACTGGCAAAAGCTAAGTGCTCTCCCATACCATAATCAAGATTAATTTCACCTTGAGACATCTTTCGGCGATCATTTAACAATTTAGCTACTAAAGAATGAGTATTAAATCCATCTGGAACTTTAGTTATTAGCTCACCTATACGTTTTAATTCAGAAATAGGGAGAGCTGTATCTGCATGATCAGTCCATTTAGAATTTAAAAACGGAACCCAATCTATAGCATATTTACTCTTATAATCAGTTAATATAGGCTCTATAGTACGATGACCATCCTCCATAACTTGGCGATAATCTTTTACTAAACTATCAGCTTCTTCAGTTGTTATAACCTGCTGAGCAATCAACTTATCAGCATAAAGTTTACGAGTACCTGGATGCTTTACAATACGTTTATACATTAAAGGTTGAGTTAATGCCGGAGTATCTTGTTCGTTATGTCCAAGTTTACGGAAACAGACAATATCAACAACAACATCACGACCAAACTGCATTCTATAATCTACAGCCAGTCTGGTAGCAAAAACAACAGCTTCTGGGTCGTCACCGTTAACATGAAATACTGGAGCTTCAATCATCTTAACAACATCTGTACAATATATGGTTGATCTAGAATCTCTAGGATCAGATGTTGTAAAACCTATCTGATTATTTATAACAAGATGTATTGTACCACCAGTACCATATCCTCTAGTTTGAGCTAAATTCAAGGTTTCCATAACAACACCTTGACCAGAAAATGCAGAATCACCATGGACAAGAACAGGTAAAACTTGCTTTCCTTTATAATCAGCTCTTCTTTCTTGGCGAGCTCTAGCACTACCTTCAACCACAGGATTTACAATTTCCAAGTGTGAAGGATTGAAAGACAATGACAAATGAACTGGACCACTTCTCGTAGCTAAATCACTGGAAAAACCATTATGGTATTTAACATCACCATCTGCAAGAGACTGGGAATGCTTACCTTCAAACTCAGCAAACAAATCACCAGGCATCTTGCCCATAATATTAACCAGCATGTTTAAACGACCTCTATGAGCCATTCCAACTATAATTTCCTGAACACCTAAATCAGCAGAATGATTTACAACCTCATCCATAGAAGCTATAAAACTTTCTCCACCTTCAAGAGAAAAACGTTTCTGACCAACATACTTGGTATGCAAAAATCTTTCTAAACCTTCTGCTTCAGTCAACTGTTGCAGTATATGACGTTTACTATCAGAATTTATATTTATATCAACTCCATGAGTTGACTCCATACGCTCCTGAATCCATCTTTTAATTGAAGGATCAGAAACATGCATAAACTCAACGCCAATAGAACGACAATAAGTATCTCTTAAAGCTTTTAAAATATCTCGCAAAGTCATAGTACTAGACTTTGTAAAATAAGTATTACTACAAGAATAAACTTGATCTAAATCAGCCTCTGTAAATCCATAAAAAGAAGGCTCTAATTCTTTTATCTCAACACGTTCTTTTCTTTTTAATGGATCTAAATCAGCCCAATGGATACCTAAAGAACGATAAGCAGCTATTAATGATTGAACAAAAACTTGTTTAGAAGCTACAGACAAATCTTGATTTGTAGAAGATTTAGAAACAAATGAATTTGATTTTGCACGCTGTGCAAAAGACTCCACTATAGGAGAATGAATCTGATCTCTTGTTGCTTCACTTCCATCTGTGGCTGGAGAATTTTGCAAATTATCAAAATACTGTCGCCAATGCTCAGCTACAGCACCTGGGTTATCGAGATAAATCTCGTATAATTCTTCTACGTATGGCGCATTCCCGCCAAACAAGTATGATGTGGATAATGATTCTTTATTTGAAGACATAATTCGCTTCACCTTTCCGAGCGTTTCACTCGACACGATGCAGGGGATAAAACCTTCCGCGACACGGACTTCCCGTTCAGCGGATAGCAATGGGCAGAAGGCGTGTACGAAAACCTAAAATTATTAAAAGTTATGATAGTAACATTAGTAACCATGACAACTTATAAACATTATAACTCTTTGCTATAGTATTGTCTTATATAAATACAAAAAAATAAAGCTTAATTTTTATTAATATAAATAAACCTGGTTAATATATAGAATATATAGAAATGTAAATTATAACAATAAGACTAAATTTAAGACTAAATTAATACTTATTAAAAATAACTAATTTCGATAAAAAACCATGAAACAACAATAAAAAGATGACTATTGTTAATAATTATTGAAATATTCATTCATTAAGTGATATCTTAGTTTTTTTACTAATAATATTATATTACAATTAAGATTATCTTTTTAAATCCTAACAACTTACTAAATTAATCATAAAGAACCATGGACGATAATAATTTAAACCAAAGAGCTCTTGATTACCACCAATATCCTACACCAGGAAAGATTTCTGTAACACCAACTAAGGCTTTAGCAAATCAAAACGATCTATCTTTAGCTTACTCTCCTGGTGTTGCTTCTGCTTGTATGGAAATCTTTAAATCTGGTGATATCGCAGCAGACAAGTATACATCTAGATCAAATCTAGTTGGAGTTATAACAAATGGAACAGCAGTGCTTGGTCTAGGAAATATAGGACCGCTAGCATCTAAACCTGTAATGGAAGGAAAAGGATGTTTATTTAAAAAATTTGCTGGAATTGATGTTTTCGATATTGAACTTGCAGAAAATGATCCTGATAAATTAGTTGATATTATATCTGCTTTAGAGCCAACTTTAGGTGGTGTAAATCTTGAGGATATTAAAGCTCCAGAATGCTTTTATATCGAACAAAAACTTAAAGAAAAAATGAAAATTCCTGTTTTCCATGATGATCAACATGGAACAGCTATAATATCATCTGCTGCAATACTCAATGGCCTCAAAGTAGTAGGAAAAGAATTAGGAAATGTAAAAATAGCCTGTTCTGGAGCTGGAGCTGCTGCAATTTCTTGTTTAGATCTTTTAGTAAGATTAGGAGCAAAAGTAGAAAATATACATGTTGTTGATTCTCGTGGTGTAATATGGAAAGGTCGAGATGAAAACATGGAGCCAACTAAACTGAAATATGCAAAAGTAACTAACGCAAGAACTTTATCTGACGTAGTCAAAAATGCTGATGTTTTCCTAGGGTGTTCAACTGCAAAAGTTTTAACTCCTGAAATGGTTAAATCAATGGCAGATAAACCACTAATATTAGCTTTAGCAAACCCAGAACCTGAAATACTTCCTGGACTAGCTAAGGCTGCCAGACCTGACTGCATAATAGCCACAGGAAGATCTGATTACCCAAATCAAGTAAATAACGTTTTGTGTTTTCCGTTTATTTTTAGGGGTGCTTTAGATTCTGGAGCATCAAGAATTACAGAAGAAATGAAAATGGCTACTGTTAAAGCTATATCTGAACTAGCACAAGCAGAACAAAGCGATGAAGTAGCAAATGCCTATGCTGATCAAAATTTATCTTTTGGTCCAGACTATATAATTCCTAAACCATTCGATCCTAGATTAATAGTACATATAGCACCAGCAGTTGCAAAAGCAGCTGAAGAATCAGGTGTGGCTAGAAGACCAATAAAAGATCTTGAGGCTTATAAAAAGAAATTAGCAGCATATGTATATCATTCTGGCCAACTAATGCTGCCTTTATTTGAAAAAGCAAAAAAAGACATTAAAAAAGTAATTTATGCAGATGGAGAAGATGAAAAAGTTTTAAGAGCCTTACAAACAATAATAGATGAAAAACTAGCATCTCCTATTTTAATTGGAAGATCTTCTGTTATAGAAATGAGAATTAAAAAACTTGGACTTCGTATTGATATAAAGAATGATTTAGAAATAGTAAATCCAGAAGATGATGTGAGATTTAAAGACTTATGGACTAGCTATTATAAACTAAAATGTAGAAATGGTATTACCACTACAATTGCAAAGTCGATGATTAGAAAACATAATACTTTAATAGGAGCAATGCTATTAGAAAGAGGTGATGCTGATGCCCTTCTTTGTGGCATTACTAGCAACTACCATAATCAATTAGAATATATAGACGATGTTCTTGGTAGCAAAGAAGAAAAGACTACTTATGCTGCTCTTAATATACTACTATTGCCTAATCAAACTATATTTATAGCTGATACCCAAGTTAACGAAGATCCTAGCGCGCAAGAAATTGCTAATATAGCAATACAAGCAGCGAAAAAAATGGTTAATTTCGGTTTTTCTCCTAAAATAGCTTTATTATCTCACTCTAATTTTGGTAGCCATATTACTAAGTCTTCAAAGAAGATGTCTGAAGCTTTGAAAATTGTTAAGTCACTATCTCCGGAATTAGAAATAGAAGGAGAAATGCATGCTGATGCAGCATTATCAGAAAATATAAGAAATAATGTATTCCCTGATAACAATCTTAAGGGGAATGCTAATCTTCTTATTATGCCTAATTTAGACGCAGGAAATATAGCTCACAATTTACTAAAAACAACTGGTGGAAACGGAATCACCATAGGACCAATATTATTAGGAGCATCTCGCCCAGTACATATACTAACTAATACTTCTACAGTAAGACGTATTATAAATATGACGGTACTATCAGCTATTGAAGCTCAAGAAGAAGGTAAGTTATAGAACTTATCCTTTAAACAAAGAAAATACTAGCATTATACAGAAATCTAATATAATTAGATTTCTGTATATAAGGTATTTTCTTTGTTTTTTACATAGATAAACTTTGCATATAAAATATCAATATGAAAATTTTTGTAATTACTCACATGGTAATAGCCATATCGTGGTTTGCTGGTATATTTTACTTGCCACGTATATATGTAAACATAGCACAACAAAATGATACACATATAAAAAATATTCTTATAGGAATGGCTCAACGTTTACTAAATTTCATGAGAATATTATCTATAGGAACGCTTTTTTCAGGAATAGCAATATATTTATCTCACGATAAAAACATAGATGATCTTAATCATAACTGGATATATATAAAATTAATTGCAGTATTTTTATTATTTATTTATCAATCAATATGTTCTCAGATGCTCTTAAAATTTGAGAAAAACACCAATGTGAAATCTCATAATTTCTATAGAGTTTTTAACGAAATACCTCTTATATTACTCATAATAATAGTGTCCATGGTAATTCTAAAACCATTCTAATCAATGATTATATCTTAGATAAATTTTTAACTATGACAGACAATTATACTAACGAATATAATAATCAATATATTCACAAATTAGACCATAAAAAAATAGATACTGGAAATATTTTTAATGCTTTTGCCGTAGCTCCTTATGGACTAGAAGAAGAATTATTATATGAACTTCAAAGTATTGGATTCAAAAATATTATAGTAGAAAAATCTGGATGTTCATTCCAAGCAAATATGTTAGGAATACAATATGCAAACTTGCACCTAAGAATAGCATCAAGAATATTAATACAACTAAAAGAACAAGAAATCAATACAGAAAAAGATATCTTGGAATTAACATATAATATTAATTGGCAGAAATGGTTTAGCCATAAAGAATCTATAAAAATAAAAACATTTGCAATAAATAGTGATCTAACTAGTCTTCAATATTGTAATTTACTGGTAAAAGATGGAATATGTGATTACTTCAGAGATAAAGAAAATGAAAGACCTAGTGTTAATAAAATTAATCCTGATATCAGAATATACTCTTTCATAAAGAAAAAAAAATTAACTTTATACTTAGACACATCTGGAGAATCTTTATTTAAAAGAGGATGGAGACTTAATAAAGGAGAAACTCCAATAAAAGAAAATTTAGCTTCTGGAATATTATCATTATCAAAATGGGAACCAAATAAAACTTTATTAGACCCATTTTGTGGAAGTGGAACTATTCTGATAGAGGCTTATTGTATAGCTGCATCGATACCTTCAGGAATTAATAGGAAATTTGCTTTTGAGAATTTTAAGACACATGATGTTAATCAATGGAATAATTTAATAAAAGAAAGCAAAGAAAATATAAAAAACAACATTGAAACAGAAATTATTGGATGTGATATAGACAAAAACTCAATAGAATACGCAAAACAAAACTTAGTTAGATCTGGTATAGAAACTAATAAAATAAGATTTATAAATGCTAATGCATGTGATTTGAAAATCAATCATTCTAATGGATTTATAGTAACTAATCCTCCTTATGGAATAAGAACACCTAGCGATGACATATGGTCTTCATGGGCACATAATTTAAAACAAAATTACTTCAACTGGAATGTAAATATTATATCTAGTGATTTACTTTTACCTAAGAAGATGCGTCTAAAGCCTATAAGAAAAATCCCAATATTTAATGGAAAATTAGAATGCCGTCTTTTTAAATTCGAGATAGTAAAAGACAGCTATAGAAAAATAAAAAACACCGTTTGAATGTCCTTTATAGGCCGCTCTTAAACGGCCATATAAAGCTAAGAAATATTGTAGAAGGCATTCATTCCTGGATAAGACACAATACCTGATAACTCTTCGTTAATTCTCAATAATTGATTATATTTAGCTATTCTATCTGATCTTGATAGAGAACCTGTTTTAATTTGCATAGAATTAGTTGCAACTGCAATATCAGCAATAGTAGAATCTTCTGTTTCTCCAGAACGATGTGAAATAACAGAAGTATAACCAGCTCTCTTTGCCATTTCTATAGCAGCAAAAGCTTCTGTGAGAGTACCTATTTGATTTACTTTTATTAAAATAGAATTAGCTATACCTCTTTTAATACCTTCTTTTAAAATTTTAGTGTTAGTAACAAATAAATCATCACCAACTAATTGTATACGATCACCTAACTGATTAGTTAAAATCTCCCAACCATCCCAATCACTTTCAGACATACCATCTTCAATAGAAATTATTGGATATTTATCACATAAGTTACACAAGAAATCAGAAAACTCTTTAGAGTTTAAAATAGTATTATTTTCTGCAGAAAGTGTATATTTACCATCATGATAAAATTCAGAACTAGCACAATCTAAAGCTAAACAAATTTGCTTTCCTGGATCATATCCTGCTTCAGTTATGGCTTTTAGAATTAATTTAATCGCTTCCTCATGACTGCCTACATTAGGCGCAAAACCACCTTCATCTCCCACTGCTATAGACATTCCATTTTTACTAATAATGGTTTTTAGAGTGTGAAATACCTCTGCTCCCCAACGTAAAGCTTCACGAAAATTATTAGCTCCAATTGGCAAAATCATAAATTCTTGTATATCTAAATTATTATTTGCATGAGCCCCTCCATTAATAACATTCATCATTGGAACAGGCATGCTCATTGAAGCACTACCACCTAAATAACGATATAATGGTAACCCAGACTCATCAGCTGATGCATAAGCAACAGCCATACTTACAGCTAGAATAGAATTAGCCCCTAATCTACTCTTATCATCTGTTCCATCTAAATCAATCATAGTTTTATCTATAAAAGATTGTTCATAAGAATCTATACCAATTATTGCTTCAGCAATATCATTATTTATATTTTCAACTGCTTTTAAAACACCTCTACCAAAATACCTATTTGGATCACAATCTCTAAGCTCTATAGCTTCTCTAGTGCCCTTTGATGCTCCAGATGGAACAGATGCCCTACCTACAGAACCGCTTTCCAATATAACATCACATTCAACCGTAGGATTACCACGAGAATCTAGAATTTCTCTGCCAATAATATCAATAATTGCACTCATAATAACACCCTCTAACCAATATACAATTTACAAAAACAATAAAAAATTCAGAAAATAACTTCAAATTTCTAAAAACAAAATTAAACCACCAATAAAACATATTTTTGTGAATTCAAAATACACTATTTGTCAGTTTTATTAGAAATATTCTAGATTAGTAAATCTACATAATTATTTAATTTAACAACCTCATTTTATCTATCAAACAATAAATTTCTTATCTATTACAGATTTTATATAATTGATAAATAAAGGGTGACTATTACGAGGGTTAGAATTAAATTCTGGATGAAACTGAACAGCAACAAACCAGTAATGATTAGGTAACTCTATAATTTCTGCTAAATTTTCCATAGGATTATAGCCACTAAAAACCAAACCACTTTTTTCTAAAATAGGTACATATGAACTATTAATCTCATAACGATGCCTGTGACGTTCATGAGCCTCTGATCCATAAATATCATATGCTTTTGTATTGTTTTTTATTGATATATACTGAGACCCTTTTCGCATTGTTCCACCCATATCGGATGACATATGACTTACTGGAAGTCCATCTTCATTAATCCATTCTTCTACCAAGGCCACAACAGGATAGGAAGTATTTTTATCAAACTCTGTACTATTGGCATTAGAAAGACCTACCACATTACGAGCATACTCTATCACTGCCACTTGCATTCCAAGACAGATCCCTAAAAATGGGATATTATTCTCTCTAGCATATTTAACAGCTAATATTTTACCTTCTATACCTCTATTACCAAACCCACCTGGAACCAAGATAGCGTCAACACTCTTAAGAACATCTAAACCTTTTGATTCGAGATCTTCTGAATCAATATATTTAATATTTATTTTAGAATTAGTATGTATACCAGCATGAGCTAGAGCCTCTATTAAAGATTTATATGACTCTGTAAAATCCACATATTTACCAACCAAACCAAGGTTAATATTATATTTTGGATTTTCCATGGCTTTTATAAGATTACGCCAAATCTCTAAATCAGCAACTCCTGGATTTAAAGACAAAACCTTACAAATAATATTATCAACACCTTGCTCATGCAACATCAAAGGTATTCTATAAATAGAATCTACATTACGAACAGAAATGACAGAATCCATGAAAACATTAGAAAACATTGATATTTTAGATCTCTCTTCTTCTGGAATATCTCTATCAGATCTACACAAAAGTAAATCAGGATGTATGCCAATCTCACGAAGTTTCTGAACAGAGTGCTGAGTAGGTTTTGTTTTTAATTCTCCACCTGGGAAAACAGATGGTACTAATGTCAAATGGACAAAAGCAGATTGATTTTTACCTAACAACAAACTCATTTGTCGTACTGCTTCCAAGAATGGTAATGACTCTATATCTCCTACAGTACCACCTATTTCGACAATCGCAATATCAGCATTACCATCAAAACTCGACTTAACTCCAGAATATATAAACTCTTGTATCTCATTTGTAATATGTGGAATAACTTGTACAGTTTTACCTAAATAATCTCCACGGCGCTCTTTCTTTAAAACAGATTCATATATTCTACCTGTTGTAAAGTTATTTAATTTAGTCATTCTTGTAGATATGAACCTCTCATAATGACCTAAATCCAAATCAGTTTCTGCTCCATCCTCTGTTACAAATACCTCACCATGTTGAAATGGACTCATAGTACCAGGATCAACATTAATATACGGATCCAACTTAAGCATGGTGACATTTAAACCTCTAGACTCTAAAATAGCTGCTAAAGAAGCTGCCGCTATTCCTTTACCAAGTGAAGAGACTACTCCACCAGTTATAAAAACATACTTAGTCATTATATAGCCAACAAAAAACAAGTATAAAATAAGTATATTTAATGTTTTTTTAGAACACTCAATAAAAACAAAAAATACAAGAAATTAAAAACATATATTATACACTAGAGAATACTATCAATGTCCAATCATAAGAAATTAATAAAAATCATAAGTAAAAACACAATCAGAAATAAAAATATCAAAAATATATATAATAATTAAGAATATTATTCTATAAATAAGATATTTCTAGGAAATTTATAATGCATGATAAAGAAGATATTAATTACGATGTATTAATTATAGGTGGTGGACCGTCTGGAATATCAGCAGCCATTCACCTTAAACAACTATCGATAAAAAACAATATAGATATCAATATTTGTGTTATCGAAAAATCACCAGAAATAGGTCGTCATATTATATCAGGAGCAATTTTAGATATAAGAGCACTATCAGAATTAATTCCTAATTGGGAATTAGAAATTAAAGATTTACTTATTCCAGTAAAACAAGAAAATTTCTTTTATTTAACAAATAATCATGAAATAAAAATACCTAACTACCTTCTTCCTATGGGACTTACAAACAAGAATAATTACATAGTAAGATTAGGATATTTAATAAAACGACTAGCAGACAAGGCAGAATTATTAGGCGTTGACATACTGACAGGATATGTAGCAAAAACCATCCTATACAACAAAGAAAATGAAGTTTGTGGAGTATGTACTGGTGATTTTGGCATCAATAGAGACAATAATAAAAAAAGTAATTTCGAACCAGGAGTGAAAATAAATGCAACATACACAATACTAGCCGAAGGTTCTAGAGGTCATTTAGGAAAAGAAATAATTAAGAGATTTAATTTAGATATAGGAAAAAATGCACAAACTTATTCTTTGGGAATTAAAGAAATTTGGGAAATCGATAATAAAAATCACTCTCCTGGTTTAATACAACACACCATAGGATGGCCTCTAAATAGAAAAGCTAGAGGAGGAGGTTTTATATATCATTTAAACAATAATTTAATATCAGTAGGAATAATTATAGATTTAGACTATGAGAATCCATGGATATCACCATTTAATGAATTCCAGAACTACAAATTACACCCTCTAATATCAAAAACTCTTAAAAATAGTAAAAGAATATCCTATGGAGCACGTACTATTACAACAGGTGGTTTATTATCATTACCAAAAACCACTTTCCCTGGAGGTATCCTAATAGGATGTGAGGCTGGGTTTTTAAACTCATCTCGTTTAAAAGGAATTCACTCTTCAATGAAAAGTGGTATGTTATCAGCAGAATCAATCATAGAAAACATAATCTCAAGGGACAAATTACAAAATAAGAAAGAATTAAAATTTGAATATTTATTTAAAAAATCATGGTTATATAAAGAACTTTACTTATCAAGAAATTTCAAGCTATGGAATAAGAAAATAAAATTTATAGGTAATTTAGGTAATTATTTAGAACAAAAAATATTAAAAGAAAATTTTACATACAATATTAAAAATAACATAAATGACCATGATTGTTTAAAAAATGCATACTCTAGCAACTATATACAATACCCCAAACCAGATAATATATTAACTTTTGATAAAGAAACATCAATAATGCTTTCAAATATTCATCATACAAAAGACCAACCAAACCATTTAAAGCTTCATAATAAGAATATACCAATAGAAATAAATTTGAAACAATATGGTGGACCTGAATCTAGATACTGTCCAGCTGGAGTATATAAATACTGTAAAGATAAAAATGATAATTTCAATTTAATAATAGAAGCAGAAAACTGTATTCATTGTAAAACTTGTGATATAAAAGATCCGAAACAAAACATAGAATGGACTCCACCTCAAGGAGGAGAAGGCCCATTGTATAATGGAATGTAATAGCAAAAAGTAACACAAAATAATTTAAACATTATTCTCAAAAAGAAATAGAAATCTTTTCTATTGATGAAATGTTATCTACAGTAGATACATCTTGTGTTATTGATTGACCACTAGCTTTCAAACGCAATAAACGTCTAACAATTTTTCCAGAACGTGTTTTAGGTAAATTCTCTAAAAACACTATATCTTTTGGTTTGGCTATTGGACCAATTTCTTGAGAAACCCAATTTCTTAATTCTTTAGCTATTTCCAGATCTTCATGTTTCTCTGGATATTTGCCTTTTAATACAATAAATGCTACAACAGCTTCGCCTGTAGTAGCATCAGGCCTACCAACAACTGCAGCTTCAGAAACAAGTTTATGAGCTACTAAAGCAGCTTCTATTTCCATAGTACCAAGACGATGTCCGGATACATTTAAAACATCATCTATACGACCTAATATCCAAAAATAATTATCAGAATCTATTTGAGCTCCATCTCCAGCTAAGTAATAACCTTTTAACTCATCAGGGAAATAACTATTTTTAAAACGCTCAGAATCATTCCAAATATTTCTAATCATACCAGGCCAAGGTTTCTTAATTACTAAAAAACCACCCTTACCTGGTGAAACCTCATCACCTAATTCATCTACGACAGATGCCTGTATTCCTGGCAATGGAAAAGAGCAAGAACCAGGTTTTAATGGTGTTACCCCAGGTATTGGAGTTATCATATGACCACCAGTTTCTGTCTGCCACCATGTGTCAACTAAAGAACATTTATTCTTACCTACGTTAGTATAATACCACAACCAAGTTTCAGGACTAATAGGCTCACCAACAGATCCTATTATTCTTAAACTATGAAGATCAAAATTATTAGGATGAACCTCTTTATTAAGATCTGATGATTTCACTAATGATCTTATTGCGGTAGGAGCAGTATAAAAAATAGTTACCTTATGGCTATCAATCATTTCCCAGAAACGCCCAGAATTTGGATATGTTGGTATACCTTCAAATATAACTTGAGTCATTCCAAGAGATAAAGGAGCGTATGCTATATATGAATGTCCTGTAATCCAACCAACATCAGCTGTACACCAAAACACATCAGTAGGATTGGCATTAAAAGTCCAATTCATAGTCATTTTTGCCCACAACAAATAACCAGCAGAGGAATGTTGTATGCCTTTTGGTTTGCCTGTAGAGCCAGATGTATATAAAATAAAAAGAGGATGTTCAGAATTTACAAAGACAGGATCAATATACTCATCTTGATTGCTCTCTAAATCAAACATCCAAATATCACGTGACGAAAACCAATTAATATCTTTATCAGTGCGTTTGTATACAATAACATTCCTAATTTTATTAGATGTGTCTATTGAAAGAGCCTCATCAACAGCATCTTTCAGCGGTATAATTTTTCCACCACGTTTTTGATAATCAGCTGTTATAATTAAAGAAGCATCAATATCTGTAATTCTTTCTTGTAAACTTTTTGAAGAAAAACCACCAAAAACAACAGATATAATTATACCCAGTCTAGCGCATGCCTGCATAGCAATAATAACTTCTATAGACATAGGCATATAAATAATACACTTATCACCAGTTTTGTATCCTAATTTGCTAATACCATTAGCAAATTTACAAACACGCACAAATAATTCACGATAACTTATTTTCTCTATTTGCCCATCATCAGATTCAAAAATTATAGCAACCTTATTAGCATTACCATTTGTTAAATTCACATCAAGGCAATTAACAGAAACATTTAACTCGCCATCTGAAAACCACTTATAAAAAGGAGGATTGGATTCATCTAAGACTTTAGTAAATAATTTATGCCATGTTAAAAAACCTATAGCATACTTCTTCCAAAATTCTTCAGGATCAAGCTTTGATTCTAAACACAATGACTCATAGGCGTGTAAATCTTTTATAAAATAATTATTCTTTTTTATATTATAATCAGGCTGGAAAATTTTATCCCCCAACAAATAAGATTGGATATCTTTAGACATAGTAATGATCCGATTAACAGTTTTTAATTTTTTAAGATAACCTAACAACAATAAATGTAGTTAAATTTTAAATTAATGCCAAAATACCAGATCTAGCTACTTCAACATCTTCTTCTGATTTTGCTCCAGATACTCCAACAGCACCAATAACTTGTCCTTCGAATATAATTGGCAAACCACCAGCTAACATACCTTCCAAGAATGGAGCTGAAAGAAAAGCATAAAAACCAGAATTTATAATATCTTCATATATTTTTGATTCACGTTTACCTATGGCTGATGTTTTTGCTTTTGCTGGAGCAATATAAGCAGATATTGGAGGAGCTCCATCCATACGCAACAAACTTAATAAGTGACCACCATCATCTACAATTGCAATAGTCACCTTTAAAGATTTTTGAATAGCATACTCTTCTGATGCATTTAGAATTTTTTTTATATCAGTAATGTTTAAAACAGGCTTAGTATTCATACTTTTATATACTTTATGAGAATTAATTGAATATATTTATAAACAATGGAAATGATACCAGTATTGTTTCTATAAACAAAATAGATTTGATTGATGTTAAGAGATATTCATATAATAAAAATGTTTTTAAGCTATCTATAGTACAAAACACTAATTAAAAAAACAAAAAACTTTAGATATTTTATTCTGTTATGAAAAAAAATATATTATTGACAATATTTGTTCTAATAAACATTGCTTCTTGCTGTATACATGAAAAACCAACAAGTTTTAAACAAAATTTTCAACAAATAGACCTAAGACAAAAAATAAAAAAAATAAACTCAAATAACAAAAACAAAAGATCTATATTATTTGTTATGGAAGCATTGAAACAATTAAATCGACCTTACAAACATGGAGGACACTCACCACAAACAGGATTTGATTGTAGTGGTTTAATTGTTTATTGTGCTAAAAATTCTTTAAATATCTCAATACCAAGAGTGACAAAAGATATTATCAAACTAGGAAAAAATATAAATCGCAAAAAACTACAACCAGGAGATTTAATATTTTTTCAAATAAATTCAAAGAATCAAATACATGTTGGAATATATTTTATAGACGAATTATTTATTCATGCTCCTACTACTGGTAAAAAAGTAAGAATAGATAACATAAATAATCCTTATTGGAAAAAACATTACAAAACAGCAAAAAGAATTATTTATTAATAATAAATAATTTTTGCTAAAAAAGATTAGAAATCCTTATGTTTTTTCTAATAAATATATTGATTAAAAAAATAATAAATGAGGATAAATTAAAGATTCGTATATATCTAACTGTTCTTTAATAACCAAAGATTGACATAAACCTATCATATTTATATAAAACAAACCAAGTAACATAGATATTAAAATATAATTAAATTTACCATCATATTTAGTACATAAAACACCTAATGATATACCCAAAAAAGCTAAATTTAATGTTGCTATAGGAATAGAAATACGCCATATAATATAAGACCAAGAAACTCTATCTCCATTAGAAAACAATGAACTAGTAGAATATCCTTTTAATACCTTTTTATTAATAAAATTCTCATTTCTAGTTCTCACACTATTTAAATGGTCCAAATATAAAATGCATTTCTCAGAACTAAATGATTTCATGACTAAATTATTAATACTAAAATCATTTCTACTAACATGATTCATCACTATAACCTGTTCATTATCTGATGACGTCGTTAATTCTAAAGATTCTGCTGTTATAATAGTCAATTCATTATCATTTATTAAAAAATTAATAAAAACATTATTAAATGTTTTATTAATCTGATTATTACTATCAGAATAAAATGTTAATTTGTTATTATAATATGGTTCTATAAAATGACCTTTGGAAAGATTATATGAATTAAAATTACGCAAATACGAATCACGACTATTATCTATAATATTAGATGCTATTGGAGATAAGAAAAAAGAAAAAACCAACACAATTATAGATATAGGAAATGAAATCTGGAAAACCGGACTAAACCAATCTTTTAATGATAAACCACTAGAAAACCAAATAATCATCTCTAAATCTTTAAAACAACGCGCTATAGTACTCACAATAGCCATAAATAAAGAAATAGATAAAAGAACTGGTAATGATGTTATAACAGACAGTATCGATATTAGACAAACAACATTTATAGGAAAATTTCTCAAAAAAGAGTCTCCTAAAATCCTTACAACAATTATGCTAAACCAGACCATAACTAGAACAAATAAGACAAGTACAAAACGCTTATAAATTTCACTAATAATTGATTTTTGAAATATTGACATGTGAATATAAAAATAATATATGATAAATTTATTCTTATCTTAAAACTATTACGGAATCATTATGGAATTTTTTATAGAAAAAAAGAAGTTAACCTTTCTACTATAAATGTTGATGTTATAGGATTGGGAGTGTATAGCAATGGAATTCTTAGTCCTTCAACTGAAAAAATTAATAACATAAGTGGTAATTTTTTAAAAAACGTATTAAATGAATTTAAAGCTAAAACAGGAGATTCTATAGTTCTATACAATGTCCCTAATATCAAAGCAAAGAAAATTATTTTAATAGGCCTAGGCGAAACTAATGATCAAACGATTGAAACACATATAAAAGCAGAAGAATCTTTTATTTCAAGTTGTATAAAATTACAAGCCAAAGAATGTATATCTACTCTTACAGAAAACAACATAAAAAATATTGATAATCTTTTGTTAATAAAAAATGCAATAATTGCAGCCAATAATTCCTTATACAAGTATACTTTAACTCTAAAAGATCATAAAGAAATATCAAATATAAAAAAAATAATATTTACAACTCAAATACAAAATGAAAATAGTATTCAAAGAACATTGTTAGAAGCTACAGCAATATCATCTGGAATAAATCTAGCAAAAGAATTAGGAAATTTACCTAGCAATATATGCACCCCAACATATTTAGCAAATGAAGCAATCAAATTAGAAAAAGAATTTAAAAACATAAAAGTTAACGTATTAAATATAGAAGAAGTACAAAAACTAGGCATGAGATCATTTATCTCTGTATCAAAAGGATCTGATGAACCATTAAAATTTATAGAAATAGCACATACTTATAATGGTGTACAAACAGAACCAGAGCAAAAAACAATTGTAATTATTGGTAAAGGTATAACTTTTGATTCTGGAGGAATCTCTCTAAAACCTTCATCTTCTATGGAAGAAATGAAATATGATATGTGCGGAGCCGCAGCCACATTAGGAATAATGAAATCTATAGCGAAATTAAACCTAAAGCAAAAAATTATAGCTTTAATACCTGCTTGCGAAAATATGCCTAGTGGGAAAGCAAACAAACCCGGTGATGTAATAGAAAGTATGTCTGGGAAAACCATAGAAATATTAAATACAGATGCGGAAGGTAGACTTATACTATGTGATGCTTTAACTTATGCAGAAAAAGAAGACCCATATCTAGTAATAGACCTAGCCACATTAACTGGAGCCTGTGTAGTAGCTTTAGGAGATTATAGAACTGCTCTTTTCTCTAATGATGAAAAAATATCTAACCTGTTCAATATGGCCAGTGAAAAAATATTAGATTACGTTTGGAAAATGCCTTTAGATGATCATTATAAAAAACAATTAAAATCTAATTTTGCAGATATTGCTAATACAGGAGGATCATCAGCTGGTTCAATAACAGCCGCTTGTTTCTTATCAGAATTTATTGGAAAATACAAATGGGTTCATTTAGATATAGCTGGAACAGCATGGAACAAAGGAATAATTAAAGGAGCAACTGGTAGACCAGTAGCTCTAGTCAGTCAGTTTTTAATAGATCAAGAAAATGAAAGTTAGTTTTGTTTTTGGAGTAAAAGACAAATTAATAAGTGCATGCCATATAGTCCATAAGAATTTTATGACAAACAAAATAATCTTGATTATTTGTGATGATAATAATATTTCTAAGTTAGATAAATTATTATGGACTTTTAATGATGTTTCTTTCATACCACATAATATTTTAGAATATGAGAAACCAAATAAAACCCCTGTAATTCTTGCAAAGCAAAGCATACTAAGTGTAGAATATATTGACAAAGAGTTTTCTGATAAAATATCATTAGTAATAAATTTATCAAATAATTACACACCTAATTGTGACAAAATCAATCATGTGATAGAAATAGTTTCAGAAGATGAAAAAGATCGCTTAGAAGCTCGTAATAGATGGCGTTTCTATAAACAAATAGGCTATCAAGTAGCTGGGATACCATCAAAAATTTCTATTGCGTGATTTTAAATTCAGAATATAGATAAATTTATGAATTTTAGAAATTATTAGAATTAAAACTATATAAATAATATAACTACTAACTATTAGGAGTTACGTATGAATGATTACCAATACTCTAGATTTGATAACAATGATAATATCGCAATAAAAAGGAAACTATCAGTAAGAAATAAAGTATTAAGAAATACTTATTTTCTCTTAGCTATCTCTTTAATCCCAA
The DNA here is from genome assembly GCF_000340795.1 of Candidatus Kinetoplastibacterium desouzaii TCC079E. Taxonomy (NCBI): domain Bacteria; kingdom Pseudomonadati; phylum Pseudomonadota; class Betaproteobacteria; genus Candidatus Kinetoplastidibacterium; species Candidatus Kinetoplastidibacterium desouzai. The sequence goes on from NC_020294.1 coordinate 512,536, forward strand.
CTGTATTAGGGGCAACATTTGGAATAGTATCTGGATTAAATTATGGAATGTTATCTAATCCTGGATTATCAGCTATAATTTTTTTTATAGGATCATTTTCCCTAATGTTTTCTATAGAAAAAAATAAAAATAATAGTTTTGGCGTATTATTCTTATTATTATTCACGTTCTTTATGGGTATAATGCTATCAAGATTGCTAGGAATAATAATAGGAATGCATAATGGATCTCAAATAATATCTTTAGCTTTTGGTGGAACAGCTGCTGTTTTTGGCTTCATGAATATAATAGCCTCAACTATAAAAAGAGATTTATCTAATGTAGAAAAGTTTATGTCTATTGGATCTATTGTTTTATTATTTGCTATAGTGGCAAATATGTTTATACAAATGAGCTCACTTACATTAACTATATGTATGCTTTCCATAGTTATATTTTCTTCTTTTATGTTAATAGACATACATCGCATCATTAATAATGGCGAAACAAATTATATATCAGCAACATTAGCGTTATATTTGGACATATATAACGTATTTAGCAATCTTCTCGTTATCTTAGGTTTATTTAATAATAATAGAGATTAATTAAATTCTTAACAAGAATCCTTTAACCGGGTTCTTGTTAATATATAAAGTAACGCAAATCTTTTAAAATTTTCTTAGTATATAAAATCTTACCATATAAATTATTATCTATCCTCTTACTAAGGATTTGTCTAATAATAGGTTCTTGCTGTTTGTTTTCAAAATCTGGTTCTTGTCCATCAATTCCATAGCCTATTTCTTTAAGTAAAAACCACTCAAAACGCCTCAAAATACTAGATACAATAACATTGTTAATATTACACTTGCTTAAACCAAACAAAGCATTATCATATGCATCAAACAAATTAGCATGAGGATCCTCTTTTGGTAAGAAAGATAGTATCAATTCATTTAAATACCAAGATGGCATTAAAAATTCACTAGGCATTGATATTATTTGACTTATTTCAGCTTTAACTAAATTTTTCATTTCAGTATTACCACTCCATGTCAATACTAATGGACTAAATTTAGAAAGCACTGGACGAAGTTGAGAATATGGTCTTTTAGCTCCTTTAGCAACCATACTTAAACAACCAAAATTACGCGAAAAAACCTTAACTATTAAAGAAGTTTCTTTCCACGAAAAACTATGCAATATATAACAAATATCTTCTTTGAAGCGAGAATTCTTATTACTCATAACCTAAATTAGTTAATAAAGATCTATCATTGATCCATTTCTTTTTAACTTTTATATATACTTCTAAATAAATCTTCTTATTTAAAAAATTCTCAATGTCTTGTCTTGATTCAGTTGCAATACGTTTCATCTTTTCTCCCTTATGACCTAAGAGAATTGCTTTATGTGTATTACTTCTTACAAAAACACAAATAGATAAATAACAACTATTATTCTTTTCTTCCCATTTCTCTACAAGAGTAGTACATTCATATGGAATCTCATTACCAGTAAGTCTAAAAATTTTTTCTCTTAGAATCTCTGAAACAAAAAAAGAACTAGATCTATCTGTAAGATAGTCATCATTAAATATTTTATTTCTTATAGGCAAATAAGAAGATATTTCATTTAATAAATAATCTATTTGATTGTTCCTTAACGCACTAATAGGAACAAATGCTTTATAATTATAAATTTTCATTAAATTAGAAATAAAAGGCAATAAAGAATTTTTATCTTTTATTAAATCTATCTTATTCAGTACAAGAATTACTATTTTAGAATCAGGTATTATTTCTAATAATTTAGAATCATCTTCTATCCATTTACCAGCTTCAATAACATGCAATATTATATCTACATCAAGAAGCTCTTGAGAAACTACTCTATTCATCATTCGGTTTAAAGTACTTAGATATTTCAATTGAAACCCTGGAGTATCTATAAAAACAAACTGTCTATTCTCTTGTGTTAATACACCTTTTATTCTATGTCTAGTAGTTTGAGATTTTCTGGAAACGATAGATAACTTCTCTCCTATTAAAGAATTACTTAAGGTTGATTTACCAACATTAGGACGACCAACAATAGCAATAAACCCTGCTCGATAATTATGATTATTCATTTTTAAGAAATTTGAATGTGTTTATTTTTTTAAATTAGTAAAATCTAATTTAAAAAGTAGTTCTAAAGCCTTCTTTGCTGCTGATTGCTCAGCAGAACGTCTTGTTTCCCCAAAAGATTTGGTTTTTATATTTAAATCTGGTATACAACAATCTATTTCAAAAGTTTGGCTATGAGCAAGACCATTAGTGCGCACAATTATATACGAAGGAAGACACATGTGTTTAGATTGCAAGAATTCTTGCAATAAACTTTTAGAATCCTTTCCCATAGTACCTAAATCTAAATTATCTATTAAACTAGAATAATGGTAATCAATTATATTCTTGCAAACATCAAAACCAGAATCTTGGAAAATGGCACCAAATATTGCTTCAATACAATCTGCTAAAATAGAAGGACGGTTAGAACCACCACTTTTTATTTCACCATCTCCTAATCTTAAATATCTTGATATATCTAATTTAATAGCAATTTTTGCTAAAGAATTTTGCTGTACTAAAGAAGCTCTTAATCTAGAAAGACCTCCTTCATCTATATGAGAAAATCTTTCAAACAATATGATCGTTATCGAAGAATTTAGAATTGAATCACCGAGAAATTCTAACCTCTCATTATGATTGGCGCTATAACTACGATGAGTTAGCGCTAATTCCAATAAAGAGATATTATTAAAAGAATATTTTAAACTATTTTCTAGCTTGAAAAATGACATAATAACTAATTTAAAAAGCCTATTCTACTAATCTCGCTAAAATTCATCCATATAAAAAAAGCTTTACCAACAATATTTTTTTCTGGAACAAATCCCCAATATCTACTATCAAAGCTATTATCTCTATTATCACCCATTACAAAATAATAACCAGAAGGAACTTTACAAATTAATCCTATACCATCATTATAATATTTGAAATTATTAAAATTAGGAAAAATATAAGAAGGTTTAAAATTATTAATAACACCATTATAAAATAAAATATCATGTTCTTTATTATTAATAATTTCTTTATATAAAGTTCCTATCAACATAGAATCATAATCATAGTAAATAGATTTCTTTTCATTAACTACCTCTATATCATTTATAATTAATTTTTTATTATAGTAGGTTATAACATCACCAGGTTTCCCTATTATACGTTTTATATAATCAATTCTATATGAAACTGGATCATGGAATACTATTACATCACCTCTTTGGGGATCTTTAAATTTAATTAAGCTATAATCTATAATTGGCAACTTTAAACCATAAGTAAATTTATTTACCAATATAAAATCACCAGACTTTAGAGTTGGTAACATAGATCCGGAAGGTATTCTAAATGGCTCTAAAAAGAAAGATCTTAATAAAAAAACCAATAAAATAACTGGGAAGAAAGTAAAAGCAATATCTACTAACCATGGCCTGTTATTACTAATAACTCTTGAGTGTTTTGATAAAGATTCTGAATCTGAAACATATAATCTATCACGATTCTTACGTAGAAATATTATTTCCAACAAACATATAAATCCAGCAATTAATAATATAGAAAACAAAACAATAGAAAAATATCTACTCATAAATTATTATTTATCTTCCACTTTTAGAATAGCTAAAAAAGCCTCTTGTGGTATTTCCACGCTACCAATATTTTTCATTCTTTTTTTGCCTGTTTTTTGTTTTTCCAATAGCTTTTTTTTCCTACTTATATCCCCACCATAACATTTTGCTAAAACATTCTTTCTTAAAGCTTTCACATTTTCACGTGCTATTATTTCTGAACCTATAGCTGCTTGAATAACAACATCATACATTTGCCTAGGAATAATTTCTCTCATCTTGGAAACAATACCCCTAGCTTTATGTCTTGATGTAGATCTATGAACTATCATTGACAAAGCGTCAATACAATCACCATTGATCATAATATCAACTTTTACAACATCAGCTGCTTTATAATCTAATAATTCGTAATCCATAGAGGCATAACCACGAGAAATAGATTTTAAACGATCAAAAAAATCTAAAACAATTTCAGCAAGAGGAATTTCATAAATTAAATTAACTTGTCTGCCATGATAACTCATATCAAGCTGAATTCCTCTTTTATCATTGCATAATGTCATAACAGGACCGACGTAATTATTAGGTAAAAATAAACTAACTTTTACTATAGGCTCACGAATTTCCATCAATAAATTCATAGTAGGAATACGAGAAGGACTGTCTATTAAATCTACACTACCATCTTTCTTCTGAACTTCATATATAACAGAAGGAGCAGTAGTAATAATATTCATAGCAAATTCTCTTTCTAGTCTTTCTTGGACTATTTCCATATGAAGCAAACCTAAAAAACCACACCTAAAGCCAAAACCCAAAGCTTGAGAAACTTCAGGTTCAAATACCAAAGAAGCATCATTTAATTTAAGTTTTTCTAATGAAACCCGTAAATGTTCATAATCAGAACTTTCAATAGGATATAGTCCTGCAAAAACTTGAGGTTGCACTATCTTAAATCCTGGTAAAGATGTAGAACAAGGAAAATCTGATCTAGTTATTGTATCTCCAACTTTAGCATGCTTCAGATCTTTAATACCAGCAACTACAAATCCTACTTCTCCAGCTGATAAAAATTTTTTTAGTTCAAATTTAGGAGTAAAAATACCTACCTGATCACAAATATAATTTGTTTGTGTGGACATAAATGTAATTTTATCTTTTGGTTTCAAAATACCATTAAATATTCTTACTAAAATTACTACACCTATATAATTATCAAACCAAGAATCTATAATTAATGCTTGCAGTGGATCATCAATACTACCTTTAGGTGAAGGAATTTTATTTACTATCAACTCTAAAATTTCTTCTATTCCTATGCCATTTTTTGCACTAGCTAAAACAACGTTACTAGAATCAATACCAATAAAATCCTCAACTTCTTTTATAACAGTCTCTGGATCAGACTGAGGAAGATCAATTTTATTCAATACAGGTAGAACCTCAACCCCCAAATCAATTGCAGTATAACAATTAGCAACAGTCTGTGCCTCTACTCCCTGAGATGCGTCCACAACAAGCAAAGCACCTTCACATGCAGATAAGGAACGACTAACCTCATAAGAAAAATCAACATGACCAGGAGTATCAATCATATTTAAATTATATATAAATCCATCGTTAGCTTTATACTGCAGAGCAACTGTTTGCGCCTTAATAGTAATACCACGTTCTTTCTCTATATCCATAGAATCAAGAACTTGTTCAGACATTTCTCGGTCCAGAAGAGCACCACACTTCTGTATTAAACGATCAGCTAATGTCGACTTCCCATGATCTATGTGAGCAATAATAGAAAAATTACGTATAAACTTCATAAAAAACAACTAAAATAAAAAATAAAATTAATCAAATCTATATAAATATAAACAAACTTATATTAATCAATCAGATAACTTAATTGGTAACCATTGAGTCTGATCAGCACGTCTCACTAACAACAGAACTATCTTAGATGATCCAATAGAATCTATTATTTTGTTAAAATGATCAGCATTCATTATGTTTTCATCATTAATTGCAATAATGATATCATTAATCCTTAAACCAGCTTTTGCTGATGGGCCTGTAACATTTTTAACTAAAACACCATTAGAAATATGCAAATTAGAACGCATCTCATTAGAAATATCATCAGCATATATGCCTAACTTATTTTTTACAGAACCAATTTCATTTTTACTCAATTTCTTACTATCAGAAACTATCTCCCCAACCTTCAGTTTTAAGTTAAGATATTTCCCCCTTCTTAAAACTTCTACATTTACAACTTTTCCAGGTTTAGTTTGACCAACTATTCTCGGTAAGTCAGACCATTTCTTTATTTCTTCACTATCAAATTTCAATATCACATCGCCGGCTTGAATACCTGCCTTATCTGCAGGACCAGAAAATTCAACATTGCTAATTAATGCTCCCTGTATCTTAGGTAAACCCAATCCATCTGCAACTTGCTTGCTTACTTCAGATATTTGTACTCCTATACGTCCTCTTATTACTCTACCTGAATGTTTTAATGATTTAACTACTCTCATAGCTTCATCTATAGGTATAGAAAGTGATATGCCCATAAAACCACCACTTCTAGAAATAATTTGAGAATTAATACCTATAACCTCACCCATTAAATTCAGAAGAGGACCACCAGAATTTCCAGGATTCACAGCCACATCAGTCTGTATAAATGGTAAATAATCCCCAGTATCACGACCTATAGCACTAATAATTCCAGCAGTAACAGTTGAGTCCAAACCAAATGGAGATCCTATAGCCAATACCCATTGACCTTTCTTTATGCTAGATACATCACCTATTGGAATAGGAATCATATTTTTAGCATTGATTTTTAACAATGCAATATCAGTTCTATCATCACAACCAACTATATCAGCAGAAAATTCTCTACCATCAGCTAGTGTTACAATAATATCCGTAGATTCTGATATTACATGATTATTAGTTAAAATAAATCCATCATCTGATATAAAAAAACCAGATCCTAATCCTTTAGGTATTTTTTCATCTAATTGATGTTGATTATTAGGAGGAATAGAAGGTAAATATGGACCAAAAAACCACCTAAATAACTCATAAGTATCGTTATTACCATTAAGATTAAAATCATTATAACCAATGTTAGTCATAGTACGTATGTTAACTACAGATGAGTCAAGCCCTTCTACAATTTTAACAAAATCTGGTAATACTATTCCAGTTTGATTATTATGATATTGAATATTCTTAGCCTCAATAGAGTAACTATTAATTATAAAAAATAATAGTACAAACAATAGAATAAATATTCTCTTGCGAAATAATAAAACAGTTATGTTATTCATAAAAATCTCCAAGAGAATAAAAATACTATACAGATAATATCAAACATAAATAAATTCTAGAACTATATCTTGCCAATAATTATTGTTCCATTTGTTCCACCAAACCCAAAAGAATTAGACATAGCAAAATTAATATCTAATTCCCTTGCTTCATTAGCGCAATAATCAAGATCACACTCTGGATCTTGATTAAAAATATTCATAGTAGGTGGAGAAATATTTTTATATAAAGCCATAGCACTAAAAACAGCCTCAATTCCACCTGCAGCTCCCAATAAATGACCTGTCATAGATTTAGTAGAATTTACAACTATTTTATAAGAATGATCACCAAATACTGATTTCAAAGCATCTGTCTCATTTTTATCACCTAATAATGTTGACGTCCCATGGGCATTAATATAATTAATGTCATCATAATTAATAGATGCATTCCTTAATGCATTGATCATTCCTCTACTTGGACCATGTTTATCTGGCGCTGTAACATGAAAAGCATCAGAACTCATACCATAACCAATAAGCTCACCATAAATACGAGCATTACGTCTTCTAGCATGCTCATATTCCTCTAAAACTAAAACCCCGGCTCCTTCTCCTAATACAAATCCATCTCTATCAATATCCCATGGTCTAGAAGCAGTTTCTGGAGAATCATTCCGAGTAGACAAAGCTCTCATAGCAGCAAAACCGCCTATTCCTAACGGAGAAACAGTAGACTCAGCACCTCCAGCCAACATAACATCTGCATCTCCATACTCTATCAAACGAGCTGCATCTCCTATACAATGCAATCCAGTAGTACAAGCTGAAACAACAGCATAACTAGGACCTTTAAATCCATATAAAATAGAAACCTGCCCAGAAATTAAATTAATCAAAGAACCAGGAACAAAATAAGGAGAGATTCTTTTAGCACCTCTATTTAAAACATCAATTTGTGTTTCTTCTATTCTATGTAAACCACCTATACCAGAACCTATAACAACACCCACTCTTTCTTCATTTATCTCACTAACATTTATACCACAATCAGACCATGCCTGTTGACTAGCTGCAATACCATAATGAATAAACAAATCCATATGACGAGCATCTTTTAAAGGAATGAACTGCTCAATATGAAAATCTCGCACCTCAGCAGCTATTTGACAAGAAAGACCTGAAGCATCAAATCTAGTTATTTTACCAACTCCTGAAACCCCATTAACAATATTATTCCATGCTGTAGTCAAATCATTACCTACTGGCGAAACAATACCAAGACCAGTTATAACAACACGTCTTTTCAAGCATAACTCCTTATTTAGATAGAAAGATCACAAAAATAGATTTCATAAATTATTGCGAAATCAAAACAAATCGCAGTAATTTATGAATTTCAAAGTATGATAATTTAGAATACTATTGTTTATGACTAAGTATATAATCAACTGCATGTTGTACAGTGCTAATATTCTCAGCTTCTTCATCTGGTATTTCAGTCTCAAACTCATCCTCAAGAGCCATAACTAATTCCACCATATCTAACGAATCAGCTCCTAAATCTTCTACAAATGATGAGCTATCTTTAACATCCGACTCATTAACTCCAAGTTGTTCAGCGACTATCTTTTTGACGCGCTGCTCTATACTATCCATTAATATATCTCCAAATTATAAAAAGCAAGTAACTATTGAAATAAAAACACCCAAATAAACACACAATCAATTATGATATAGTAAAAAATAATTGAATATATTTTATATACCAAACATGAAATTTTACAACAAAAAATTACAGTAATAACAATTATTGCATGTACATACCACCATTTACATGTAAAGTAATACCATTTATATAACTAGCCTTATCACTTGCCAAGAACAAAGCAGAGTAAGCTATATCATCAACATTACCTAATCTACCCATAGGAATCTGTGAAGATAAGTAATCAATATTCTCTTTATTTATACTTCTAGTCATATCAGTATCTATAAATCCTGGAGCTATACAATTAACTGTAATACCCCTACTAGCAAATTCCTTAGCCATAACTCTTGACATAGCTTCTACACCAGCTTTAGATGCAGCATAGTTAGATTGACCAACATTCCCAATTGATCCAATAATAGAAGTAATATTAATAATACGACCCCATCTAGACTTTATCATATAAGGAATTAATCCTCTAGATAACCGAAAAACACTAGTAAGATTAGTATTAATAACATTATCCCAATCAGAATCCTTCATCCTTATAGATAAAGAATCTTTAGTAACTCCAGCATTGTTTATTAGAATATTAGGATATATACCTTCTTTTATTATCTCTTTTATAAAAACACTACAACTATTATCATCCATTAAATTAAGAATCATACCTCTGCCACCAAGAGGATTCAATTCGTTATTTAAAATATCTACCCCTGTCTTTGTAGTGGCCGTTCCTATAACAACAGCCTCTTCCTCCGAAAATCTTGTGGCTATAGCCTTACCTATCCCACGACTAGCTCCAGTAACAAGGACGATTTTACCCTTTAAACCCATATAATCACACCAAAATTAATTTAAATAATTTAAAACATCCTGCAATGAATCTGGATTATTAATAGATTTAGAGAATAAACTAGAATCTATCCTTTTTGTAAGACCAGATAATACTACACCAGGACCACACTCTATAACATTCTTTATACCCATATTAGACATTTCTTTTATGATTTCAATCCAGCGAACAGGATTACAAGACTGACGAGCCAGTGCCTCTCTAATATATGATGGGTCTCTATAAATTTTTACATCAACATTATTAATTACATCTATTTTTGGAGTTCTAATTTCGATATTATCTAAAAAATCTAACAATATTTCATAGACAGGTTTTAATAAAGATGAATGAAAAGGAGCAGAAACAGGTAATATGATAACTTTTTTAGCACCATGTTTTTTTAATTCTTCAGACAATTTAAGCACTGCAGCCTTATTACCAGCTATAACGACTTGATTTGGAGAATTGAAATTAACAACCTCTACCACACTATCATTTGTAGTATTTAACTTACAAATATCTATAATGACATCTACATTTAAACCAATAACAGCAGCCATCAAGCCAACACCAATTGGAATCACCGATTGCATAGCCTCAGCCCTAAATCTAACTAAACGTAATGCATCTGGAAATGATATGGCTTCAGCTGCTACTAGAGCAGTATATTCACCTAAACTATGTCCTGACATAATTGACGGTAATTTACCACCTGCATTACACCAAGCAGAGAAAAAAGCAAATCCAACAGCTAACATTATCGGTTGAGTATTTAATGTAAGATTTAAATTATCAATCGGACCTTCATGAATAATTTTTTTTATATCTTGATTCAGAGTATCTGAAGCTAAAGACATGGTTTCATTAACTATTTTGTTATCAACCCATGAGTTCAACATGCCTATAGATTGAGAACCTTGTCCAGGAAAAACAAATGCAGTTTTCATAAATGTTAAAAAATATTGATAAATTTTAAATAATTACACTCTAAATAGAAATCAATATAGACCCCCAAGTAAAACCACCACCTACTCCCTGCATAAGAACAAGATTATTCATCCTAATGCGGCCATCCTTTCGTGCCTTATCAAATGCAAGAGGAATACTAGCAGCTGAGGTGTTAGCATGATTATCAACTGTAACAATAAGTTTATTACTTGGTATATTTAGTTTCCGTCCTAACATGTTTATTATTCGAATATTAGCTTGGTGAGGAATAAACCAATCAATATTACTTAAAGCTATACCACTTTTATTACAAATCTCAATAGCAGATTTTTCTAAAACATTAACAGCCTTTTTAAACACAGATTGACCATCCATACTAACAAAATGATCGCCTGTGATTATACCTTTTTTATCTACATAACTATTTACTTGAAGAATTTCAGAACAAGTACCATCTGAATGTATATCAGAAGCTATAATAGATCGATCAGATTCTTTAGACTCAGATAAGACAATGGCTCCAGCACCATCACCAAATAACACACAAGTTTTTCTATCATTCCAATCTACAATCCTAGAAAACACTTCAGAACCAATTACTAAAACATTTCTTGCTGATCCAGAACGAATAAAATTATTAGCTATTGTTAATGCATATACAAAACCACTACAAGCAGCTTGAATATCAAAAGCTGCAGCTGAAGTGGCCATTATATTAGACTGAACCAAACAAGCCACACTTGGAAAAATTTTATCAGAAGTAGAAGTAGCCACTATTATTAAATCAATATTAGATGATTTAATCTTAGCATCTAACAAAGCAAGTTTAGCTGCCTCAGTTGCCATATAGCTAGTTGATTCTTCTGAATTTGCTAGATGTCTTTGACGAATACCTGTTCTTTGCACAATCCACTCATCAGAGGTTTCAATACCCCTCAAGAGCAATGTAGACACTAACTCCTCATTAGATACAATTTTTTTAGGCAAAAAAGAACCTGAACCAGCAATTCTAGCATACCTCATTAAAATTCCTACATAATCACATTTATAATTCTTAATTCTTAATTCTTAATTCTCTATTTATTTCATGAACTTTTATTGAAATACGATCTAATAAATTATTAATAACCGCATCACGAGCTCGAGATAAAGCAAAATCAAAAGACACAATATCAGCAGATCCATGACTCTTAAAAACGATACCATTTAAGCCAAGCAATGAGGCTCCGTTATACCGACGATTATCAAGTCTATTTCTTAAAGAATGAATAACTGGCATAGCCAAAACTCCGACAAAAGAAGAAAGCAAATCTTTTTTAAATTCTTCCTTTAAGGTCATAGAAAACATTTTGGCTAACCCTTCTACAGATTTCAGGACAATATTACCAACAAATCCATCACAAACAACAATATCTACCGTGCCCTTAAAAATATCATCACCTTCAACATTTCCATAAAAATTCAAATTACTTGAACTTAAAAGATCAAAAGCGCTTTTAACAATAATATTGCCCTTTATAAGCTCCTCACCTATATTTAATAATCCTACGCTAGGATTATTATTAAAATCAATAGATTGAACTAAAGCAGTCCCCATAACAGCAAACTGCAATAAATTATTAGCAGAACAATCTACATTAGCACCAAGATCTAGTATCGTTGTTGCATTTCCGTTTTGATTAGGTATAGAAGTTGATATAGCAGGTCTTTCTATCCCTTCTAAAGTTTTTAAAAAATATTTTGATATAGCCATCCATGCAGCTGTATTACCAGAGGAAATACATGCATCAGCAAATCCATTCTTTACACTCTGCACAGCAATATGCATAGATGATTTCTTTTTCTTACGTAGAGCAACCTCTATAGAATCACTCATAGTAACTACTTCATCAGCAGGAACTATATTTATCCTATCAAAAGGAACATTATTAATTTTATTTAAAAAGAATTTTATTTCAGACTCTAGTCCAACCAGCAAAAGTGATGTGTCTTTATATCTTTTGGCAAAAGTAATTGAGGCAGGTATTGTTACAGGCAAGCCAACATCACCACCCATACAATCAATAGCTATCTTTATCACAATTTCTAGATATAACTTAAGAATTAATCATTATCTTTAGACTTAAGAACCTTCCGTCCTCTATAAAATCCATTAGGAGTTATATGATGACGCAAATGCATCTCTCCTGTTTTCGAGTCTACTGTAGTAGGTGATAAATCAAGAAAATCATGAGAGCGATGCATGCCTCTCTTTGAAGGTGATTTTTTATTTTGTTGAACTGCCATTATAATAACTCCTACAAAAACAATGATATTTAAAATATTTTTAGCATATTAGCATATTTAATAAATATGAGCGTTATAATTCTAACATCAAAATACTTACATATGAAAATATGGAAACAAAAAGAAATTCTAATATTAAAAATTAAACATGTAATAAAATTTCTCTAAGAAAATTATATTAACTTTTTGTTAACCTTATAATTTATCCTTGCAATAAAAAAATATGAATAATTATATCACCAAGAATCACCATGAATAACAACTGCCATAATATGATTTTAGCATCAAGTTCAAAATATCGTAAAGAACTCTTATCAAGATTAAACATTCCTTTCAGTTGTATATCACCAGATATAGATGAAACCCCTCTACAAAATGAGTCACCAGAAAAAACATCTCTAAGACTTGCCGTCTATAAAGCTAAAGAAGTCCACAAAAATAATCCTAATAAAATAGTAATAGGGTCAGATCAAATAGCAGGATATAGTAATTACCATATAGGAAAACCTGGGAATTTTTCTTGTGCAAAAAAACAATTAGAGTTTATGTCTGGGAAAAATATAGTTTTTTATAGTTCAGTAGCTGTTATAAATGGATCCAACATAAAGAAAGGTCTAACAATTACAAATTGCAAATTCAAAAAACTAGACCACATAACTATAAATAGATATTTAGAAATAGAAAAACCATTCGATGTAGCTGGAAGTTCTAAATCAGAAGGTCTAGGAATAGCTCTACTAGAAAGTATGTATAGTGAAGATCCAACAGCAATATTAGGGATGCCTATGATAAAACTAATAAATATTTTATCAAATTTTGGCATAAATCCACTCAAACAATAACTTTAATATGATTGAAACATTACATTTAATACCTGTCTCCATAGGAAATCAACCACTAGATTTTTGGTTGCCTGAAAAAACAATAACAATCGCCTCAAATATAAAAACATATATAGCAGAAAATGCTAAAACAGCCAGATGTTTTCTACAATCAATAAAAGTTAAACATGCCATAAATGAAGTAGAAATTCATACTTTAAATGAAAAAACCAATATAACAGAAATAAAAAAATGGCTATTGAATTCAAAAGAAAAAAATATGGGGCTGGTATCTGAGGCAGGATGCCCTGCTATAGCTGATCCTGGGGCGATAGTAGTTAGAACAGCTCACGTAATGGGGATATCTGTACGACCATGGGTTGGTCCATCCTCTATAATACTTAGTCTAATGGCAAGTGGATTAAATGGTCAAAACTTTGTTTTTAGAGGATATCCACCTAAACAACCACATGAAAGAAAAACAAAAATTACACTTTGGGAAAAAGAATCAATATTTAATAACCAAACTCAAATAATGATAGAAACTCCTTACCGTAATATTCATCTGTATAACGATTTAATTAACAATCTTAAAAAAAACACTCATCTTTGCATTGCAAGCTTAGTAAACTCGCAAGAAGAACTAATAAAAACTCGCACCATAAAAGAATGGAAAGGTTTAGATGCTCCTAATATAGACAAGAAACCAACAATATTTTTATACTGCGGAAATTACACTTAATAACACGATCAACTACTATTAAGAGTTTCTTCCAAGATCTTCTAAAGAATTTAGTAAGATCTTACAATCATTAGGTAAATCAGATACTAAATCAATAAACTCATTGCTTGATGGATGATTGAATTTTAAATTATATGCATGTAAAAACATCCTTTTAAAATTAAATTGAGAAAAAAAACAAACGTCTTCTTCATAATTACCATATTTACTATCACCAACAATTGGGAACCCACTATGAGATAAATGAACCCTAATTTGATGAGTACGCCCACTACGTATCTCTACTTTTAAAAGGCTATATTCATTATAATAGCCAATCAAATTAACAACACTATGAGCACTTTGACCAGAGTCATCTACAAAAACTCTTCTCTCTCCAGATTTTGTTATATATTTTTTAAGTGGAAGTTTTATATGTTGTCTTTTATTAAGCCATTTACCTTTAACTAGAGCAATATAACTCTTATAACAACGTCCTTCTCTAAATATTTTATGAAGATCTAATAAAACCCCTCTCTTTTTAGCAACAATTAATAATCCAGAGGTGTCCTTATCTAACCTATGAACAAGCTCCAAAAAAGAATTTTGTTTAAAACTTATCCGTAACTGTTCTATCAATCCAAAAGACAAACCACTTCCACCATGAACAGCTAAACCACATGGTTTATCCAAAACAATAAAACCATCATCCTCATAAACAACAGAGAAATCTTTTCTAGGAATAATAATTTTTTCCTTTGATTCTGATACTCTTATGTCTGGTAAAAAAACCAAATCTTTTATTAATAATTTATAGTTAGAATTTGCTTTTTTATTATTAATCTTTATTTTGCCAGTACGAATCATTTTATAAATGTGACTTTTAGGAACACCTTTACAAACTTTAAATAAAAAATTATCTAACCTTTGACCTTCATTATCTTCATTAATGTTTATATTTTTCACAATAGAAATAGCTATGGTTAATAAAGTCTCTTTGCTACAATTAGAAAGAGACATATAATTAAAGAAATTAATCTAAATACAAATAATATATAGAATATTGTGATGTTAAACGAAAATATAATAAAATACACCTACATCATTGAAGTAATAATCAAATTAATGACAATGTTTTTGAATATAGAAATCTTAATTTTTTTATATAAACAATGATCATTGTTTATATAAAAAAATTAACAAATACACATGAAAATAAAACCAAATGACCTAAAAACTTATCTATAAATATATACCGAGAAAGATTAAAATAAAAAAATTAGCATTATTAAACTAAAACAATTAATCATCTAATTAAACAACATAATGCATAATAGTTATATAGATGATATTTAGCATAAATAAAACTGAAAATATTTAATCTTTAAAATATAACAATAGAAAAAGTGGATTAAGTTAGTAGTCAATATTGGCGTTAATGGTTACGGAGAAAATACCACTTATGAAAAGAATGCTATTTAACGCAACACATCACGAAGAGATACGTGTTGCAATTATAGATGGACAAAAATTAGTAGATCTAGATATAGAAACATCTGGAAGAGAACAACGTAAAGGTAATATATATAAAGGATTAGTTACAAGAATAGAACCAGGTCTAGAAGCATGTTTTATAAATTATGGAGAAGATAAACATGGTTTCTTGCCATTTAAAGAAATAGCAAGAAGTTATTTCAAAGAAGGTATAGATTTTAGAAACACAAGAATTCAAGATGCTATAAAAGAAGGACAAGAATTAATAGTCCAAGTTGAAAAAGAAGAAAGAGGCAATAAAGGAGCTGCCCTTACAACTTTTATATCTTTAGCTGGAAGATACTTGGTGTTAATGCCTAACAATCCAAGAGGAGGTGGTGTATCTAGAAGAATAGAAGGCGAAGAGCGTCAGGAATTGAAAGAGATAATAGAAGAATTAGATGTGCCTCATGGAATGAGTATCATTGCTAGAACTGCTGGAATTAGCCGTTCTATAGAAGAACTTCAATGGGATTTGTCTTATCTTTTACAATTATGGAATGCTATAGACCAGGCTTCTAAAGAAAATAATTCACCAGTATTAATTTATTTGGAATCAAGTTTAGTTATAAGAGCAATAAGAGATTATTTTTCACCAGATATTAATGAAATTTTAATTGACAATCAGGAAATCGTTAAACAAGCCATAGCATTTATGAGTGTTGTAATGCCTGATAATGTCCAAAGAGTAAAATTTTATCAAAATGAAATACCATTATTCTCAAGATTCCAAATAGAGCATCAAATAGAAACAGCATATTCTAGAATGATACAATTACCTTCTGGCGGATCAATAATTATAGACCATACTGAAGCTTTAGTAGCTATAGATGTTAATTCTGCTAAATCAACCAGAGGAGCTGATATAGAAGAGACTGCTCTAAGGACAAATTTAGAAGCTGCAGAGGAAGTTGCAAGACAATTAAGATTACGTGATCTTGGTGGACTTTTAGTTATTGATTTTATCGACATGGAAGACACAAAAAACCAAAGAAATCTTGAACAAAAACTTAGGGAAGCTCTCAGAGTTGATAGAGCTCGTGTTCAAATGGGTAAAATATCAAAATTTGGTCTCATTGAACTTTCTAGACAAAGACTACGCCCTGCCCTAAATGAAGGTTCACATATAACTTGTCCTAGATGTACTGGAATTGGAGTAATAAGAGATACTGAATCCTGCTCTTTACAAGTATTACGTCTAATACAGGAAGAGGCTATGAAAGATGGCACTTCAGCTGTATATGCACAAGTTCCTATAGATGTTGCAACCTATCTTTCAAATGAAAAAAGAAATGATATAAATAATATAGAAGCTAGACTAAATATAAAACTTGTTCTAGTTCCAAATAAATATATTGAAACCCCACACTATAATATAGAAAGAGTAAAGAATGATGATTCTAAGTTAGAAGAAACTAGAGTGAGTTTCAATCTAGTAGAAATCCCAAACAACAATCAATCATGGAAAAATTCTTCTGAAAATGAAGAAAAACAAAAACCAGAAGCTCTGGTAAAAGGTAGGACGCCATCAAAACCAGCACCAATTGTATCTAACTTAAAATATAAGAATAAGAAAAATATAGAAAATTCAAAAGTAAACCCTATAAGAACTTTGTTAACAAAAATATTATCTTGGGTTGGTTTTTCTAGTGAAAATAATGATGATATTTATAATAATTTACAAAAGAATAAAAACAATACAATAACACCTATACAAAATTCTTTTAAATCATCCAAATCAGAAAAAAAATATAATATAAAAAATAAAAACCAAAGCAAACTTTTACAAGAAAAACAAAACGAACAAAACATTAGTTTATCTAATACCCAAACTAGTAAAAATACTCATAATTTATTAAATAATATTAAAAATGATAGTAATCAAAAAAATAATGATGCTCTTATTAGCATGCAGAAATCACAAGATGAAAAAAATACATCAACAATTTCCACTCATCAAATAACAAAAAAAGATAAGATTAAAAATAAACGTTCTAACAATAATGAGTTAACCAATGAAAGCATTGCTAATACAGATGAAAACATAATAAAAACAATAGAGATGCCAACTATAAACATATCTGCAAGAGATAATAGTGAAAATGATAAAAAATCAAACTACCGAAGAAGAAACGCGAACTCACATAGAAAAAATCAGAAGGAGCAACATTCATCAAAAACAAGTACAAACTATTTTACAACAAACGAGTTGTCAAATATTAACAATGAAGATTTATCTAACATAACAACAAGAAATGTATTAGAAGATATACATAAAGACGATAGTCAGATAAACTCAAACCATAAAATCTTTAATGATAATTATGATAGTGCTAAAGACAAAAATGATGATACCAAAAATAAAATAACAAAACATAACTCAGTATCTTTAATACAAAATAGTAATATACAAACAAACAATAAAAATAAACTACAATTAATAGAAACTAATTATAAGAAAGAATCTGAAAATAATAATGAAATTATTAATATTGGTAGACCTGATTATAATAAAAATATTAACAAAGTTAACACTAAACAATTAAAGCAAATAGAAACCAAAACATAATAAAAATACGTTACGTTATATATCTATAAGAAGATCTTTCAAAATTTTATAGATATATAACTATTACTAATTCTCTTTCTTATTTAAAATTCTAAGCAAGGAAGAGATAACTTCTTTTAATTTTCTTCTATCAACAACCATATCTACCGCACCTTTATCTAAAAGAAACTCTGATCTTTGAAACCCATTAGGTAGTTTTTCTCTAACAGTCTGCTCAATAACACGAGGACCAGCAAAGCCTATTAATGCCTTTGGTTCAGCTATCACTATATCACCCATAAAAGCAAAACTTGCAGATACTCCACCCATCGTAGGATCAGTTAAAACACTAATAAAAGGTAATTTTGAAGACGACAGACAAGTCAACATAGCATTGGTTTTTACCATTTGCATCAAAGAAAATAAACTTTCTTGCATTCTAGCTCCACCAGATGACGCCACACAAACAAAAGGAATAGAATAATCTATAGAATGCTGAACGGCTAATCTAAACCGCTCACCAACCACAGAACCCATTGATCCACCCATGAAATCAAATTCAAAACATGCTAAAACAACTGGTATTTCATTCATTAATCCTTTAACAACAACAAGGGCATCAGTTTCTTTTGTCTGTTTCATAGCATCGACAAGTCTATCAGAATATTTTTTTTTATCTTTAAATTTTAAAATATCAACCGATCTTATATTTTCACCTAACTCATAACGCCCAACTTCATCTAACATTGAATCAATTCTGAATCTAGAACCTACTCTCATATGATGATCACATTTAGGACATACATGAAGATTAGCTATTAAATCTTCATTATACAAAACAGAATCACAAGAAGCACATTTAAGCCAAATCCCCTGTGGAACACGCCTAACACCATTATCATTAGACTTATTAATGCGCGGAGGTAAAATTTTTTCTAACCAGCTCATATTTATATATAGATAAACAAAAAATTAAAATCAAAACTACACATTATTGCGATTCATAGCATCTTTAATATCTGATATCCACTTACTAGCAGCTGCTATAGAATCAACTTGTTTCTTATCAACAGAAGATTTATTAAAAACGTCTTGTATTATCTCTATAAGTTTACTACCTATTACTACAGCATCAGCACATTTACTAATCTGTTGTGCTGATGCTGCATCTCTAATACCAAAGCCAACACCTACTGGGATTTTTATATGTTTTTTTATTAAGTTGAGCCTATCAGAAACTTCTTCTATATTAATATCTTTAGATCCAGTTACACCTTTCAAAGAAACATAATATACATAACCATTAGCTATACTGGATATTAATTTAATTCTATCTTCACCAGAAGTAGGAGAAAGTAGAAATATCATATTAATGCCATTCTCATTCAGCAACTTAGAAAATTCTTCTGATTCTTCTGGTGGATAATCTACCACAAGAACACCATCAACACCTGCATCTTTAGCAGCCTGAACAAAGTTCTTATGACCCATATTCTCAATCGGATTAGCATAACCCATAAGCACAACAGGAGTAGTATTGTTTTTAGTGCGAAATTCTTTTACATAATTTAGCACCTGTTTTAATCCAACACCATTACGTATAGCTCGTTCAGAAGCCTGCTGTATTACCGGACCATCTGCCATAGGATCAGAGAATGGTATGCCAATTTCTAATATATCAACTCCAGAATTAGCTAAACTATGTAATAAAGGAACTGTAGACTCAACCGAAGGATCACCAGCTGTAATATATGTTATGAGAGCTGACTTATAACCATTATTTACAAGTTTAGAAAAAGCACTATCAATACGATTAATTTTCATATATATATCGCTTATAATAAAATACCAGAACGTTCAGCAACTGTATGCATATCTTTGTCACCACGACCTGAAAGATTCACAAGAATTATATTATCCTTTGGTAAATCAGAAGCTATCTTTACAGCATGAGCAATAGCATGTGCTGACTCTAAAGCTGGCATTATACCCTCAATAAGACAACAATCATGAAAAGCTTTCAAAGCTTCATTATCAGTAATACCAACATATTTTGCTCTTTTAATTTCTTGTAACCAAGCATGCTCAGGACCAACCCCTGGATAATCTAAACCAGCAGATATAGAATGTGTCTCTTTTACTTGACCATTACTATCCTGTATTAAATATGTCCTATTACCATGTAAAATACCTACTTTACCTAAATTCAAAGAAGCAGAGTGAAATTCAGTTTCCATACCAGAACCAGCTGCTTCAACACCTATTAATTGAATGTTCTCGTATGGTATATATGGATGAAAAATACCTATAGCATTAGAACCACCACCAACAGAAGCAACAACATAATCAGGTTGACGACCGGCATATTTTGACATTTGAGATATACATTCATGCCCTATAACTGTTTGAAAATCTCTAACCATACGAGGATATGGATCTGGACCAGCCACTGTGCCAATAATATAAAAAGTATCATCAACATTAGTGACCCAATCTCTCATGGCTTCATTTAAGGCATCTTTTAGTGTACAAGATCCAGAATTAACAGGAATAATCTTTGCTCCAAGTAGTTTCATACGATAAACATTAGAAGCCTGACGTTTGACATCTTCACTACCCATGTATACAACACACTCTACACCATGACGGGCTGCTACAGTAGCACTAGCTACTCCATGTTGACCTGCTCCTGTTTCTGCTATGATACGCTTCTTATTCATTCTTTTGGCTAGCAAAGCTTGACCAATACAATTGTTGATCTTATGAGCACCAGTATGATTTAAATCTTCTCTCTTAAACCATATCTGAGCTCCACCTAAAATCTCTGACCATCGTTTAGCATGATAAATAGGACTAGGTCTTCCGACAAAATGCTTTAGCTCACTATTAAATTCATCTAAAAAAGATAAATCCTTTCTATATTTATCATAATTAGAACGCAACTCATCTAACGCATGCATAAGTGTTTCAGAAACAAATACACCACCATAAGGTCCAAAATGACCTCTATCATCAGGATAATTATAATTTAACAAAAACTTTCTCCACCATCATAATAAAAAACAGCACTAATAATTTCTTAAAATTTACACTTTTATTTTACATGAAGACCCTAAAAAGTGTAAATTAATAATAAACATCCAATAAAAAAACAAAAAATTATTCTTTTCTTGAAACAAACAAAACACCAGATACTCTAGATAATGAATTAATAATTCTTTGAATAACATCTACCCTATTTATTTCAACCGTAAAAATTATATGTGATAATTTGTCCTTACTATAATTACTAATTCCAGTAATATTCAAACGCATTTTAGAAATACTCTCTGATAAATCGCTTAATAAACCATTACGATCACATGCTTCCACTATTATATCTGTCTGATAAAAAAAATCATCTTTACAATCCCAATTAGCATCAACAACACGATCATTATTGCGACTCTTCAATAAAGAAAAACTATAACAATTAGTTCTATGTATTGAAACTCCCCTACCTCTAGTAATAAAACCTGATATAACATCTTGAGGTACTGGTCTACAACAAAGTGCTACCTTGGTTAATAGATTATTAACACCAGAAATTAAAATTCCACTTGTTTCCTTTCTATCTCTATCAACATTTTTTTTTCTATCCTCGATAGGAATATCTATTTTCAATGAATGAACAATATTATCAATTGATTTATTAAAGAAATTTGTTATATTTCTAAGACTAAACTCATCCTTTGCAACAGAAATATATAAATCTTCTGCTTTTATAAAACCTAAAGAATGTGCTAGATGTTCTAAATTAATTGTTTTTTTGCCCACTTTGCTAAGCTCTTTCTCTACTAAGTTTTGACCATAATTAATACGTCTTTGGAGATCAATAGAGTTAAACCACATTCGAACTTTTATTTTGGCACGATTGCTAGCCAAAAACCCTAACTGACTATTAAGCCAATCTCTAGATGGTCCTCCTGACTTAATAGATATTATTTCTACTGTTTGACCAGTATGAAGCTTAGTTTGTAATGGAACTATTTGACCATCTATTCTTGCTCCTCTACAACAATGACCCAATTCTGTATGCAAATGATATGCAAAATCAACAGCTGTAGAATCACAAGGAAGCTCTATAACTTTTGCTTTGGGAGTCATAACATATATTTTTGCATTTCTAATATCAATAGCCTCACTACCCCAAGTTAATAATTGACGCAATACAGACAATTTTTTGTCATAGATAGTTGTTTTCTGTATTATTCCACTATTGTGAGAAGATTCTTTATAGAACCAGTGAGCTGCCAAACCATGTTCTGCAAACTGATGCATTTCATATGTCCTAATTTGGATTTCAAGTAAACTACCATTTGACTCCCTTACTACTGTATGTAAAGACTGATAACCATTAGTTTTTGGACAAGAAATATAATCATTAAATTCTTCTGTTATTGGTTCCCAAATCTCATGTATAACCCCCAATACCTCATAACAATTTTTTATATCATTCACTATTACACGTACTGCACTTAAGTCAGACAAACTAAAAAAATCCATATCCTTAGTTTGCATCTTATTCCATATACTGTATATGTGCTTAGGACGACCACTGACCTCTCCTTTGATTCCAGCCCTAATCAAAGCATAACTAATATCTTTTATATATTTAGAAATAAATAACTCCCTCTCTTCTCTTCTTTTTTCTAATAAAGAAGCAATTTTTTTATATTCATTCGAATATAAGATTCTAAAAGAAAGGTCTTCTATTTCCCATTTGATTTGCCAAACTCCTAATCTATTAGCTAATGGAGAATATAAATCAATAGTTTCTTGAGCAAATTCTTTATAAACATCTTTATGGCTATATGAACACCATCTTAATGTTTGTAACCGAGATGATAGTCTTATGAGAATTATACGCAAGTCAACAGCCATAGCTAATAGCATTTTACGTTTCATCTCTTTCTGGGCATTACTAGCATTAAATTTATAACTCAAACTACGTGTAGCAATTCCAATTTTCGATAGAGATAAAGATCCTTTTATAAGATTAACAATATCAGAACCAAATAAATTGCTCATATACTTGTCTTTCAATAAATTAGATATAACGTTATATGGCAAAGAAGATAATAAAGAAGCTAAACGAGTAGACTTATCCGCATTAATAGCTGTTAAAATATTAACAGTATTAATCCCATGATCAAACAATGATTCTCCGAAACAAGAAATTTCATCTAAAAATAAAGAAGAAACTATTGAAATTACACGCCTAAAATGATCACTATCGATATCTGAAAGATCATTAGTAACATTTTTTAACCAGCTTTCATTCAAAATATTATTTTTATTTTCAATTAAAATGTAACCAGACATGATTTAAAATAGTAAATAATTTAAGTAACATATAAATCATTGTTATATAACATTCGTTATAATATAAGAATCTCTATAAACTAGGTAAATCAAACACTTTTCTTAAATAAGATAAGTATTCAGGATCATCACAAATAATTTTTTCAGGATTGTCAGATACTTTTGCAACAGGTTGCCCATTGCACCTAACCATTTTCATAACTATTTGAAGAGGTCTATATCCTAAATCATTTGTTAGGTTAGTACCTATACCAAAAGTAATTTTACATCGACCAGAAAAATATTTCCTTAATTCAATAGCTTTAGGAAAAGTTAGAGCATCTGAAAAAACCAATGTTTTATTTCTAGGATCAACTCTATTTTTTTGATAATGATCTAAAAGTCTATTACCCCAATTAAATGGATCACCAGAATCATGCCGAGCACCATCAAATAATTTACAAAAATAAGTATCAAAATCTCTTAAAAACGCATCTATACCATATACATCTGACAAAACTATTCCTAAGTCACCTCTATATTCTTTTGCCCAAATATCAAAAGCAAATACCTGAGAATCTCGTAATCTAGGACCTAATGCCTGGCAAGCTTGAAGATACTCATGTCCCATGGTCCCCAATGGAGAAACTTGATATTTCTTAGCTAACATCACATTACTAGTTCCCAAGAAATTTTTCCCCATATCACATTTCATTTTTGAAACAACTTCCTCATGCCATTGTTTTGAGAACCTACGTCTTGTTCCATACTCAGCAACTCTAAAATCACTAAGATTAGAATCTTGCAGAACTAAAGAAATCTTTGATTCCAATCTTCTCCGACCTTCTTCAAAATTTAGATTTTCACTATTATGACGAAAATACACCTCATTAACTATTGCTAAAATAGGAATCTCAAATAAAATAGTATGTAACCATGGACCTTTAACATTAATGTTAATCTCCCCTGTTGTTTCACTATTTTCTATAGTAATACTTTTTTCTGAAAGATAAAAAATCCTTAGGAAATCTATAAAATCACTTTTAATAAACCTCAAGCTACCAAGATAGTCTAATTCATCATCAGTAAATCTTAGTGAACAAAGATTAATTATTTCATCTCTTATTTCATCAATGTAAGGAGTTAAATTAATTCCTGGTGTGCGGCACTTATAGCGATACTCAACATAGGCAGATGGAAAATGATGTAAAACAACCTGCATCATGCTAAATTTATACAAATCAGTATCAAGTAAAGAATTTATTATCATAATCCTAGCGTAGAAAACTTTTCCAAAAAAAGTATAATTGAATGTTCACAGTAACATGTGATCTAGAGTGAAACAAATTATTTATTAGTGCAATTATAATTTACTAATTATATCTTATATAGGAGATGATTCATAATGACACATGTAGTAACAGAGAACTGTATTAATTGTAAATATACAAATTGCGTTGATGTTTGCCCTGTAGATTGTTTTCGTGAAGGTGAGAATTTTTTAGTTATAGATCCTGAAGAATGTATAGATTGTGCTGTTTGCATACCAGAATGTCCTGCAAATGCCATATTTTTTGAAGAGGATTTACCTGACAATCAAAAAATATTCTTATCAATTAATAAAGAATTATCTAAAACTTTTAAAAATATTAACAGATCAAAAAAACCAATGGAAGATTCTGAAAAATGGAATGGTAAATCCAATAAATTACAGCATTTAAAACGTTAAAATAATTATTTAGAATAACATGTATAATCCAACAACAAACAATAACTATACCTGCCAATATATTAAAGATATTAAAACATGGGAAAAGAATAAATTGTTTTCCATTAAAACAACTAAAGATTCTTCATTTCATTTTAAAGCAGGTCAATTTGCTAGAGTAGGTCTATTAAATAAAAAGTATAATGATATTATTTGGAGAGCATATTCTATAGCAAGCTCTCCAAAAGAAACATATCTAGAATTCTACTATACAGTAATAAAAAATGGAGTATTTACAAAACAACTATCAGAGTTAGTAATAGGCAATCAAATTTTAATAGAAAATAAACCATATGGCTTTTTGAGTATAGACCAATTTCTCGCAAATAATTATGATACACATAATAAACTATGGTTAATAGCAACAGGCACTGGACTATCAGCTTATATTTCTATATTAAGGGATAAATTCACATGGGAAAAATTTAAAAAAATATTTCTTGTACACAGTACAAGTTTTTCAAGTGATCTATCATATGGAGAAGAATTAAAAAACATATCCGCAAACAATAAAAATTTTAAATATATTCCCATAACGACAAAAGAAAATTCTAATACCAACCTACAAGAAAGAGTAACAATTGCTTTAGAAAACGGTAAACTAGAAACACTTGCTGGAGAGACGATAGATGCAGAATGTTCTAAAGTAATGTTATGTGGGAATCCACTAATGCTTTCAGATATGCGAAAATTATTAACAAATAGAGGATTCTACACATCCAAACAAAACAAAATAGGTAATTTAGCTCTCGAACGTTATTGGATTTAAATCAAATAAAACTATGAAAAAAAACAGATTATTAGAAATAATAGATGATATTTTACCACAAACACAATGCGGAAAATGTGGTTATAAATCATGCAAACCATACGCTGAAGATCTTTTAAAAGGAATAGCTGAAATAAATCTATGCTCTCCTGGTGGAGATGAAGTCATACTTAAACTTGCAAAAATACTAAAAAAAGAAGTAATACCATTAGACACAACAAAGAAAAAACATGATGGGTATAAATTAGCTATGATAAAAGAAGATGAATGCATAGGATGTACTATATGCATTCAAAAATGTCCAGTAGATGCCATAATTGGCGCCCCCAAGAAAATGCACACTGTATTAAATCAATGGTGCACAGGGTGTGAGCTTTGCATAACACCCTGTCCTGTTGACTGTATAGAAATGATATCGACTAAAAGAAATTGGACAAAAGAAGACTCTAATAATGCTCGTCAAAGATATATAATGAGGCAAGAAAGAATAAAACCAAAATCATCTACAGATATTAATCTAACAGAAGTAATTAATTATAATAATAAAGCTTTAAACGAAAACATACATAATATTCAAAAAGAAGATTTCATTAGAAATATTACATCCAAAGCTAAAGAAAAAAGAAAAAATAATACTATCTTATAAAAATATGGATCATGTGACTATTAGCAATATTTTTGAAAGGTTAAAAAAATCAACCCCTCAACCAAAGACAGAATTGAAATATAATTCTAGTTTTGAATTATTAATAGCTGTAATTCTATCAGCTCAAGCTACAGATAAATCTGTTAATCTCGCAACAAAAGAATTATTCAAAACTTATAAAACACCTGATTCATTTATAAAACTTGGGCTCGTTGGAATAGAAGAACACATAAAAAGCATAGGATTATATCGCACTAAAGCAAAGAATATTCTTAAAACATGCCAAATAATAGAAGAACAATTCTCAGGAGAAATACCAAATAACAGATTAAATTTAGAATCTTTACCTGGAGTTGGAAGAAAAACATCAAATGTTATATTAAATATTATATTCAATCAGCCTACTATAGCAGTTGATACTCATGTTTTTAGAGTATCTAATAGAACAGGAATAGCAACAGGAAATAATGTTATAGAAGTTGAAAAAAAATTACTAAAAAATATACCAAAAAAATACTTAAATAATGCTCATCATTGGCTAATCTTTCTTGGGAGATATACGTGCAAGAAAAGGAAACCAGATTGTAAGAATTGTTTAATAAATGATCTTTGTGATTCTTATAAAAAAGATAAAATTATATAACTATAAAAATACTTATAGTACAATTAAGATTTCTAATCGTGGAAAGACTCATAGTGAACAAAATTATCTTTGATATATTACCATTATCCATATTTTTTATTTCATATACTTATACGAACAATATATATACAGCCACAGAATTTCTCATGGCATCATCTGTTTTACAAGTAGTATTGGTAAAAATAAAAAATAAAAAAATTGATAATAATACTATATTCAGTACATTGCTAATTATAATATTAGGAACAGCTACTGTAATATCTGAGAATGATTTCTTTATCAAATTAAAACCAACAGTAATTTATTGGTTCTTTGGATCCTTTTTGCTAATATCTCGCATTATTTTTAACAAGAATATTCTAAGAACTATGATGCAAGATAAAATAATCCTATCTAATAATATTTGGAACAGACTTAACACTATATGGATATGTTTTTTTATAGCAATGGGATTATTGAATATATTTATTGCTTTTTCTGGATTGTTTAATCAATCATTCTGGGTTAATTTTAAAGTATTTGGTACACTAATCATTTTTGTATTATTTTTAATTGGGCAAATTGTTTTTTTTAAAAAAGAAATTAGATTAAACACAAAAACATAAACAAAAATGATAAACACAACTAAAATAATTAGCATAACAGAGATTATAAAAGACAGACTCTCAATACTGAAACCTTCTATATTATATATAGAAGATTTCTCTGATGATCATAAGAATCATAATCAAGCTGCAAACTCTGGCCATTATAAAATAACAATATCATCTCATGAATTTAATGGCCTATCTAAGGTTAACCAACATAGATTGGTTTATAAATATTTAAATGATCTTATTCCATCTCCTATACATGCAATAATTTTAAACATAAAAAATGATAAATAAATTTAAAAGATTTAAAAGGATAGAAATGAAGAAACTACTAATTCTTACAATGATATTTACATTCGCCAATTTTACTAATGCAAGCACTATAGCATTAGTAAATGACAAACCTATTACTCAGAAAAAGATGGATCAGTTTATTGAGTTACTTGTTAATCAAGGAGCTACTGACTCTGAGCAATTGAGAGAACAAGTAAAACAAGAATTAATTAATAGAGAAATCTTATTACAAGCAGCAGAAAAAGAAGGAATATCTACTCGTAAGGAAGTGCAAACTGAACTAGAATTAGCTAACGAAAGTATTATAGTAAGAGCATTTTTAGCTGACTATTTAAAACAAAATCCTATATCAAATAATCTAATAAAAAACGAGTACGATAAACTAAAAAAGGAACAATCAGGTAAAAAAGAATATAAAATAAAACATATTCTTCTTGATAACGAAAAACAAGCTTCTGATTTAATATCCAAGCTAAATAAAGACAAAACTAAATTTTCTGATATGGCTAAAGAACTATCGAAAGATAATGCCAGCAGCATCAACGGTGGAGATTTAGGTTGGAGTGATACCGATGATTACGTAGAGTCTTTTTCATCTGAAGTAAAATCCTTAACAAAAGGAGCAATATCACAAAAACCAATTAAAACACAATTTGGATGGCATATTATACAATTGGATGATATAAGACAATCTGAGTTTCCTAAACTAGAACAAGTAAACAGTCAAATTGAAGAAATGTTAAAACAAAAAACACTATCCACTCTTCAACAAGAATTACGTTTAAAAGCAAATATTAAATAATATATAAAGTATATAAAAGGCCTATAATTTTTATAAAATTATAGGCCTTTTATTAAATATTAATTCGTTCAACTAAAGACAACAAATCATCTTCATTTATAATCGTCACATTAGCCTCTTTTGCTTTAATTAATTTACTACCTGGATCTTCTCCCGATAATAAATAATTAGTACTTGAAGAAATGGAGTTAACTACTTTTCCTCCATTTTCAATTATATATTTTTTGATATTCTCTCTAGATAAATTTTTTAATTTTCCAGTTATAACGAAAGTTTTACCATCTAATGGTTTTAAATTATTTGACTCAACAACAAAAGATTCTGGTTCTAGCCCTCTATTTTCTAACAGTCTTATCAAATCAATATTTTGAGGCTCAGAAAAGAAAATATTAACTGATGAAGCAACCTTATGCCCTATATCAGGTATAGTCATAAGATCATCTAAACTGCAATTGATAACAGAATCTAAACTGATAAATCTTTTAGCAATAGCAAATGCTGTCATTTCACCAACATGCCTAATACCTAATGCAAATAGAAATTTATCTAATTTAGGATGACGAGATTTTTTTATTGATTCCATCAAATTCGTTGCAGACTTAATTGCAATATTTTCTATTCTCAATAAAAGTTCTATATTTAAATCATATATATCAGCCAATGACCTAACTATATTGCTATCTACAAGTTTATTGATTAAAACATCTCCTAACCCAACTATATTTAAAGCCTTTCTACCAACAGCATGTAATAATCTTTGCTTCAACTGAGCAGAGCAATATAAACCACCAGTACAACGAATAACTGATTCACCATCTATTTTAGATAATTTTGATTTACACACTGGACATAAAGTAGGCATTTTAAAAAAAATTACATCCTGAGAACGTAATTCTAAAACAGGACCTATTATTTCTGGAATCACATCACCTGCTCTTCTAACTCTTACAAAATCACCTATTCTTAAATCCTTACGAATTATTTCATTTTCATTATGCAAAGTAGCACTAGAAATATTAGCACCTCCAACAATAACAGGATTTAAACAAGCAACCGGAGTTATAGCTCCTGTTCTTCCTACTTGTATATTAATATCAGTCAATTGAGTTACAGATTCTTCTGGTGAAAACTTATGTGCCAATGCAAATCTAGGAGCTCTCGAAGAATATCCTATTAAATCTTGGAAATACAAAGAATTGACTTTATAAACAACCCCATCTATATCATAAGGTAATGAATCTCTCAATATATTAATCTCTGAATAATACTCAATCATTTCATTAACATTATTAACCACCCTATGATACTGACTATTAATAGGGAAACCTAAAGAGGAAATCCAATTTAACATAGAACTATGGTAACTACTGTGTAAATCAGTTTGATGATCTGAATTAGAGTATTTTCTTAGATTATCAGTAATACCTGTTATTTCTCCCCAGCCATATGCAAAAAAATTTAATTTACGAGAAGCACTAAGAACTGGATCTAAGCTTCTCAAGCTTCCTGCAGCAGCATTACGTGGATTCATGAAAGTTTTATTACCATTTAATCTCTGATAATCATTTAATCGTTGAAAATCTTTATGATTCATAAAAATTTCACCACGCACTTCTAAAACATCAGGAACTGAATCATGTATAAACAAAGGAATGGATTTAATAGTACGTATATTAGCTGTCACATCCTCTCCTATATAACCATCACCCCTAGTAGAAGCACTCACCAAACAACCTTTCTCATAACGTAAATTAACAGCCAAACCATCTAATTTTAAATCACAGAAATAATCAATATTATCTTCCATATTAATTAATTCATAATTAAATAAAAAACTTTTTAACCTATTATCAAATGAAATAATATTAGTATCTTGAAAAGCATTAGATAAAGATAACATTGGTATAGAGTGTTTTACTTGTTTAAAAGATAATGAAGGCTTAGATCCAACACGCTGAGTAGGTGAGTTATTATTTATTAAACTAGGGTAAGATGACTCTAATTTAACTAACTGATCCATCAAAGAGTCATACTCTAAATCATCAATAGTCGGTGAATCATAAACATAATAAGCTATATTATGTTTATCAATTTCTTTTCTCAATGAAAGAACCTTATTTTTTATAAAATTGAATTCTATATCATTTTTATCTAAAAATTCTTTTGGCACGATAACTACCTGCTTTAAAACCATTCTTTTCTAAAATCTCTAGAATGCTTTGTAATTGATCTTCTATTGATTCTATATAATCTTCTGATAACACCATACCGCTATCGTCAACTATTTTAGCTCCCATACATTCCGAAATTTTTTTTACCAAAGTAAAAAAATTTAAAAACAATCTTTCATCATTAATTGAACGAGGAACATCTAATGTAAAACTAACAATATTATGAATATTTAAAGGCTCATTTAATCCTAAACCATCATCCCTAGATAAGAAAATACAATAATCTTCATTATCCAAAAAAATACTTTCATTCTCAAATCTTATGAAATCAAATTCAGATACAATGTCTATTAACTCATTATACCCAAAAGCATTCTCCATAATTAAATTCAAACTAAAATAAGCATCTATAGAACTACATAACTTATCTAATTGCATCCCTTTACTTAATACAGTTTTATAACTTGGACAAACGAATTCTGAACCAAAAATAGAAGATATACTATCAGAAATATCATAAGCATAGGACCAATCTTCATAACTAATAGGACCATTTCTACTTGCAAGTGCTACTACTATTTTCAATAAAATTATAGAATCATTGTTAGAAATACTAGACTTTATAGTGCCATCTAAAGATTTTAACAAAAACCTCACATTTGTATTTCTTATATTGAGCAATAATTCATATAACTTATTTAAATTATCTCCACAGAGGTGAGGATCAAAAAATATATCTATAGAAAATTCTATTTCTGAATCTACAAATAAATTGTCATTAATATTTATATTGTCAGAATTTATATCATCCTCTGTTACTAGAATTGGATCCACTCGATCAAAAACAGCTGAATTATCATCACCTATTTTTGATTTCAAAATATTAATCCAATCTCTAATTTTATATAAAAATTCAAATTTCATTGTAAAATAAACTTTTGATTAACTATTAAAATAACACGATATAGTTATATTATTATATAAAATAATAAAAATCTAATTTCTAAATACAAATAATATTACCAATAAAATAAATAAAAATTAAAATTATCTAATAACCGTTAATTATTATTTCAATTATAATAAACTCATGAATTTCAATGGCTATAGATTATAAGTTATATTAAATAAAAAGATTATTAAAACAGAATATTTTTTAAAAATTATTAAATAAAGATAAAACTAACTACAATAGAATTTATCGGAAAACTATTCGTAAATTTATATAACATTGTAAAAATTAAACAATCAGAGAGGAATATTGTTGAAAAAAGGATTCTATATTATTATGGCTGCTCAGACTTTTTCTTCTTTAGCAGACAATGCTTTGTTTATATCGGCAATAGCTCTCATTATCGAATTGGATGGTCCATATTGGATGATCCCTATTATGAAATGGTCATTTGCCCTATCATATGTAGTTCTAGCACCTTTTGTGGGTTTATTAGCAGATAAATTCCCCAAAGGACATGTTATGTTTTTTGCTAATTGCATAAAAATGATAGGATGTTTTATGATTATTCTACATCAATGTTTTAGCTCAAATAAAACCATACAAACGTATTTGATTGGTTTGTCTTATGGATTAATAGGCATAGGAGCATCAATATACTCTCCAGCAAAATACGGAATAGTAACTGAAATACTACCAGCCAGAATGTTAATCAAAGGAAATAGTTGGATCGAAGGTCTTACAGTTGTTTCAATAATTTTAGGTACATGTCTTGGTGGATTCTTAATAACTCCTCTAGCATCAAATTTTTTAATAAATCATACCTTTATATCATCACTAACAAGATCACATGCAAATGCAGCAATCTTTGTAATATTATTTATATACCTAATATCAGCAGCATTTAATTTAGCTATAAGAAAGACTAACATTAATTACAATATAAAAAATAATAGTATATTTAGTATTCTTAATAATTTTTATAAAAATTTATCAATAATGTACAATGATAAAATAGGTAGAATATCTATTGCCATTACTACTATATTTTGGGGGGTTAGTGCTAGTTTGCAATTAATAGTCATTGAATGGGGACAGAAACATCTAGGGTATTCTATAGATCAAACATCTATATTAATTGGATTAGTAGCGATAGGAACTGTTATTGGATCAATAATAGTAGCCAAATACGTAAGATTAGCACAAGCATTATCAATATTGCCAGTTGGTATAATAATGGGATTGTTAATATTTATGATGCCTATAGTTAATAGCAAGACTAGCACATACTTATTATTAATAAGCACAGGAATTTTAGCTGGATTCTTTGTAGTCCCTATGAATGCTCTATTGCAACATAGAGGATATAAATTACTATCTGCAGGTAATTCTATAGCTGTTCAGAATTTCAATGAACAGCTAAGCATATTATTGATGATTAGCTTGTACGCAATTCTTGTTTGGTTAAACATAAAAATAAACACAATAATAATAATATACGGCATTGTAGTAACAACACTCATGTCATTTTTCTTCTACTTAACTTCAATTAACAAAAAATCTTATGATAAACTACTACAAAAAACCATAAATGAAGAATAAAACAGAACGATTAGTGTACAGATATAGCCAAACATAAATCATCCCAAGCCAGATGCTTTTCTTCTGGCCTACGCAATAAATATGCAGGATGATAACTTACTATAACTGGAATACGCCTACTATCTTTAGATATAAAATAATGTACTCTTCCTCTTAATTCTCCAATGCTATTCTTATTGCTAAGAATAGCATTGGCAGCTATTTTCCCTAAAACTATAATCTTACTAGGTTTTAATAAATTAATTTGCTCTAATAAGAATGGACGACATTCTTCTACTTCTTCAGTTCTTGGATTCCTATTGCCAGGTGGACGACATTTAACAACATTAGTTATAAAACACTCTGATCTATCAATAATTCCAACAGATCTTAACATTTCATCCAGTAGATTACCTGACTTACCTGCAAAAGGCATCCCTTTTAAATCTTCCTGCTCTCCTGGAGCTTCTCCTATAATCATCCAAGATCCAATAGATGTAGAACCAGAACCAACCACAACATTTTTACGAGAGTTACATAAAGAACATGACTTGCAATTCAATATATTACTCTTCAAAGATTGAGAGAAATCTCCATCATTGTTTTCATTGGATTGATGAACGTTTTTAATTAGTAGATCTTCTTTAATAAAATTAACTATTTCTCTTTTATTTAAACAATTTAAATCTTTATTTGTCAATAAATTTATACCTATTTCTTTCAATAACAAATATTGAGCATCACTGAATAATTTTTTCTTAAAAGGTATATTTAACATAATTAAAAATATTTTTTCATTACAATGGCGTCATCTGTTTTATGATTACTTAAAACATAATAATTTTTTCTAATGCCTATATCAAGAAAGTTATGTTTTCTGTAAAAATTAATAGCTTTTGAATTACTTGATCCTACTTCCACTAATAAACTATTAAGATTATTTTCAGTGGAAATCATAACGCAAGAATTTATTAATTTAGATCCTACTCCCATTCTTTGATTATTACTATTTACTGCTATGCGCAACAAATGACTAATATCTGGAGCAAACATCATTATAAAAAAACCCAATATATAATCTTCGTATTGCATTATATATGAACAATAACCAGAATTAATAGAATCTAAGTAATTAGCATAACTCCATGATGGAATTTGAATTTGAGACTCCAAAAGAAGAATATTTTCTATATCAGAAACCATCATCTTTCTTATTTCAGCTTTAGATAGAAAAGAACTCACTTTAGGATTACCACCTTTATTTAGAAGAAGTTCTTTTGTGGTAAATGCGACTTTATTCCTAATATACAATGGCTCAATATCATATCCATGATAATCTTCTTTCAGAAATAAATCCTTAGCAACATATGATAAGACTAAAGAATCTGGATTTTTAACCATAGAACAATAGAAGAAATTATAAAATTTCTCAGGAATTTTTGGAAGGATATTATATATATCCCACGCATTACCAACTAGTATAAATTTAACATCAATATAATATAATAGCCATTTATTTATATAATAAGATAACCATAAAGATATATCCTCAGCAGATATGAGTATTGGTGATTGTAATATTTGATTAAATCGATGAAACTCAACTAAACAAGAATTTACTAAGTAAGCAGATAAGTAAAGCTCGTTCATTTTTGCATCAGAAGCAGCAATTATAATATAATTACCTTCAATTAAATCTTTTTTGGCTTTGATAGCCATAGAAAAAAGAGAGTCAACTGCTATTATTGGAATATTCAAACTCATACCAATTGCTTTTGAAGTGGCACAAGCCAATCTAATACCTGTAAACTTACCAGGACCTTTCCCAAAAGCTACAATATTCAATTCTTTTTTTTGTATATCTGCTTTTTCTAAAAGATTATCAATAGATGGCAATAAATATTCAGATGGCAATTTATCTTTATCAAACTCTGAAGAGAACGACATTTTAACAAAGCCTTGATTATCAAATGATATTAAAGAAATACTACACTCATCTAATGAAGATTCTATTGCTAATAAATTACTTATTTTTTGATACATGATTTTGATTGTTATATGAGAAGAATAATCTATAAAAAATATTATTATAATTAAAAATGTTAGAATATACTGAAATAGTATTTATAATAAGACCAAATAAGTTATTATTAAATTATTCAATGTTATAACACTATAATATTAGATCCTTTAGTGGTTACTATTCATCTTAATACATAGGAGATATTTATGAAAACAGTTGGTGAAGAACTAGAATCTTTTAAAATAACGGGAGTTAAACCTGGATTTACTCAACATGAAGAAAATGGAGTTTCTGCATTTGAAGAAATTACAGAAAGCTCGTTTCCTGGAAAATGGAAAGTAATATATTTTTATCCTAAAGATTTTACATTTGTATGTCCTACAGAAATAATGGGATTCGATAAGATTTCAAAAGATTTCGAAGATAGAGATGCAATTCTCATGGGTGGATCTGTAGATAATGAATTTGTTAAATTAGCATGGCGCAGAGAACATCCTGGTCTTAGAAAATTAAATCACTATCAATTTGCAGATATAACAGGATCTCTAATTGATCAACTTGGAATAAGAGATAAAAGCGCTGGAGTCGCTCTACGTGCTACATTTATTATAGATCCTGATAATGTCATTCAACATGTATCTGTAAATAATTTGAAAGTTGGACGCAATCCTGAAGAAATCTTAAGATTATTAGATGGATTCCAAACAGAAGAATTATGTCCATGCAATCGCAAGCCAGGTGGAGACACATTGTAAAAATACAGAACTTTGTAGTTTGACGAATTCAAACTATAAACTATCATATAAATGGCATTATAATTTATAATGCCATTTATATTTTTATATTTAATATAAAAACCAACGGATCAATAATATTTAAATGAATTGTTGCCAACATACAACCACTATTCACAATAACACTTAAAAAGTTTAAAAAACTTATACTAAACATCATAATAGTTAACAATTAAATTGTTAGCAATCATACTTTATTTCTATCTGATATATCTCTTTATGAGAATATATAATTATTAAATTATATTTGTAAACTCTAATAACTATCAAGGCAATTCGATATCAATATTGGTGATACATAAAGCAATATGTTGAAAAAGACTACATATATTATATCTACTATCAATATTTAATTTCCATATAGAGTACTAACATAAAAAACATTAATCTTTTTATGCAATTTGTATTCGTTGCTTTGATATAATATACAGCATGTCATAAGAAACATAAGAACGTAAACTAATAATGAATGTTAAGAATCGTGCATATAACCAAAAAAATATTATCTAATATAAATAATTACAAAAAATATTCATATGGTAAACCATATGGATCTGGACTTTCTTTTTTAATAGGTAATATAGAAGAACAAAAACTATATTCACCCATAGTTGTAATTACTAACAATTATTTAGAAGCGCAAAAAATATCTGAAGAAATCAAAATAATATGCCCTGAAAAAAATATAGTTACTATGCCAGAATGGGAAACTTTACCTTATGATTCTTTCTCTCCTAATCAAAGTATAATTTCAGAACGCTTAAAAACATTCTACGAATTGCTAAAAAACAAAATTGATATTTTAACTATATCTATTAATACAGTTATAAATCGTACGATACCACCAGAATTTATTGCTTCTTATAGTTTTGTTTTTAAGAAAAATGATAAGCTTGACGAAAAAGAATTGTTTAATCAACTAAGTATAGCTAATTACAAACATGTTCCTCAAGTTAAAGATTATGGTGAGTTTTGTATACGAGGAGGAATTATAGATATATTCCCTATGGGATCTACAACTGCATATAGATTAGATTTATTAGATGATCTGATTGATTCGATCAGATCATTTGATATAAATACTCAATGTAGTACTGGATATGTTGATGAAATTAAAATATTACCTGGAAAAGAATTTCCATATAATGAAAACTCTATTAGTTATTTTCGTTCAAATTTTAGAGAATATTTTAATGGAGATCCTTCTAAATATGATATATATAAAAACATAAGCAACTCTAACTCCTTTCCTGGAATAGAATATTACTTGCCTTTATTTTTTGAAAAAACAACCACTATTTTTGAATATTTACCTAAAAATTGTTTATTCATAACGTTAGAAAATATTATTTATTCAATAGAACTATTCAATAAAGATGTTTATGATCGTTATAATTTTTTAAAACATGATATAGAAAATCCTATACTTCATCCTGAAAAACTTTTTCTAAAACAGGAAGAATTTCTTGAAAAACTAAAGAATTATAACCATTTGTCTATAAATAAAAAAGAAAACAATGAATTTAAAAAAAATATAGATGTATCAATAAGAAAAGATATACCCAATCCTATTGAACAATTGGGGAAACTACTAAAGCTAAATAATAATAAAACTATAATATGTGTGTATTCAAATAATACTCAAACAACAATTTTAAATATGTTAACAACATACTTATCTTTAGAAATCAAGAGTTATAAATCAATAAAAAATTTTATTGATTCTAAAGAACAAGTAGGGATAACAATAGCTCCCATAAATTATGGTTTTGAATGTATACCACTCAATCTAAATGTAATTACAGAAAATGATTTATACCCAAATAGACGTAATGAATATAAACCTATAAAACAAAAAATTTATAAAAAAAATACAACTCACAACTTCAATGACATCTCAGAACTACAAATCGGAGATCATATTGTTCACTCTCAGTATGGAATAGGTATATATAAAGGGCTTAAAGCAATGAATTTTGGAAAAGATGAAATGGAATTTCTTCATCTCGAATATGCCAAAGATGCTACTTTATATGTCCCTATATCTAATCTCAACTTAATATCTAGATATGTTGGAATAAATTCAGAAGAAATTACTCTACATCAACTAGGTTCAGAATCATGGAGTAAAAAATATAAAAAAGCAGTTCAACAAATACATGATACTGCTGCAGATCTGTTAGAAATTTATTCAAAAAGAGCTATCAGAAAAGGATATAAATTTAATATTTATGAAGAAGATTATAATAAATTTATCGACGATTTTGGTTTTATAGAAACAGCTGATCAAGCAGAAGCTATAAAATCTGTAATTCAAGATATGAGCACAGACAAACCAATGGATAGATTGGTTTGTGGAGATGTAGGTTTTGGAAAAACAGAAGTTGCATTGAGAGCAGCTTTTATAGCAGCTTCAAATAATAAACAAGTAATTATGTTATGCCCTACTACATTATTAGCAGAACAGCACACTCAAACTTTTACAAAACGTTTTTCTAATTGGCCAATTAACATTGCTGAACTATCAAGAATGCGTTCCAGTAAAGAAAATAATCTTACTATTGATAATATAAATAATGGCAATTTAGATATAATTATAGGCACACATAAATTATTATCAAAAGATATTAATTTTAAGAATCTAGGATTAGTTATAATAGATGAGGAACATAGATTTGGTGTTAGACAAAAAGAAATTTTTAAAAATTTAAGACCAGATATTGATTTTCTATCTCTAACAGCAACACCAATACCTCGTACTCTTAGCATGTCTCTAGAAGGTATTAGAGATTTTTCTATTATCACCACACCACCACAAAAGAGATTACCAATTAAAACAATAGTAAACCGTCAAAATAAAAGCATTATTAAAGAAGCCCTAAAAAGAGAAATAAGACGTGGAGGTCAAGTATATTTCCTACATAACGAAATAAATACAATAAATAACAAAAAGATATTATTAGAAGAAATATTTCCAAATATAAGAATAGGTATTGCTCATGGTCAAATGCCAGAAAAAAATCTCGAAAACATTATGAGAGATTTCTGTAACAAGAATTATGATGTGCTTTTATGTACAACAATAATAGAAACTGGTATTGACATACCCAATGCAAATACAATTATTATTAATAGAGCTGATACTTTTGGATTAGCACAACTTCATCAATTAAGAGGTAGAGTTGGTCGTTCTTACCACCAAGCATATGCATATCTACTTACACCAGAAGAAGACTCTATGACAACACAAGCAAAAAGAAGATTAGAAGCAATACAAACTATGGATGATTTAGGATCTGGATTTTATTTGGCACTTCATGACTTGGAAATTAGAGGAACAGGAGAAATTCTAGGGAAATCTCAATCTGGCAATATGCAAGAAATAGGTTATTCTCTATATAATGAGATTTTATCAAGATCAATTTTATCACTAAAAGAAAATGGAAAAGTTAATATAAATAATGACAATAATTTTATATCTTGCGATATTAATCTAAATCTTCCAGCTCTAATACCTACTGACTACTGTTCTGATATACCAACACGACTAACTTTATATAAACGTTTATCACATGCAAAAAATGATGATGATTTATTTATATTAAAAAATGAAATAGAAGATAGATTCGGGAAAATACCCAATCATCTAGAAAACTTAATTATTACACATAGATTAAGGATAATAGCAGAAAAAATACATATAATAAAAATAGTTATAGAAGAATTACAAATAATACTAACTTTAAATAATAACGAAAATATTAATTTAGAAAATATTCTTAAATTAACACAAACAAATAAAAATATAAAAATTCATAAAAACAATAAAATTATAATTAATTCTAATAAAGAATTTAACTTAAAAATTCAAGAGCTTTTTAGAATATTACATTTCTTAAAAGAAAATTGATTTATAACTAAGAACTAATAAAAATAGACAAGCTCATTAATATTTCAGGAAAAATACTAATAATAACAATAATCACACCATTAAAAATTAACACTGCTTTCTGAAACGTAGAATATGCATCTCTTTTATTAATAAAAGGAGAATTATCATTATAATCAAAATATAAAATTTTAATAATTCTAAGATAATAAAAAGCACCAATAACTGATAATATTACCGAATATATAGCAATATATAAATGATTAGAATTTATTAGAACCTGAAAAACTGCAAATTTAGCATAAAAACCGACAAAGGGAGGCAATCCTGCTAAAGATAGCATTGATATAAGAATTAACAAAGAAAGAACTGGTTCCTTTTTATTTAATCCTTTAAAATCATCCAAATTATCACAATCAAAATTAGGATATGATAAATATAACAATATACCAAAAATAAGAAAATTAGTAATAATATAACTTATAATATAAAAAACTGAAGAAGAATATCCTAATAACAATAATCCAGAATCTAAAATTTCTACATTAATCAAACCTAACAATATAAAACCCATATGAGATATTGTAGAGTAGGCTAACATTCTTTTAAAACTCTTCTGCATAATGGCAGCAAGATTACCAATAGTAATAGATAAAAATGCAAATATTATAATAATCAGCTGCCAATCCAAAAATAAATTACTAAAACAATTAAACAAAAGTCTTACTGTTACAACAAAAGCAGCTATTTTAGGGACTGTACTTATAATTAGAGTAATAATAGTAGGTGAACCTTGATAAACATCTGGAACCCACATGTGAAATGGCACTACTCCCAATTTAAAAGCTAATCCAGATATTATAAATATCATTCCAAAAACAATAATTTTTCTTTCATTTGCTTCAGAAATAACTTTAGAAATCTCAACAATATCTAAAGAACTAGTAACTCCATAAATCAAAGAAAATCCATATAACAATATTGCAGAAGCAATAGAACCTAAAATAAAATACTTTAAAGAAGACTCAATTGATTGATAATAATCCTTACGCATGGCAATCATTGCATATAAAGGAAGAGACATTAACTCTAATCCCAAATAAATTGTTATCAAATTCCCAGAAGATACCATAACCATTTGACCAAGTAATGATAACAATGTTAATGAGTAAAATTCCCCACCAGAAGAAATAATATCAAAATCTCTAACATATGATTTACTATATATAAACGAAAAAATAATACTAATATAAAGTAAAATTTTAAAACAATATGATAAATTATCTACTATCAACAAACCATTAAAAGCCTGCCCAAACATAGCCAATTTATATTGGATTACTGATAATAAAGACAATATAAATAAAGTAACAATACTAGATATAAAAGTAACAAAAGTATCTTTTTTAATAATATCTAAAAGTATTATTATTAAAGTTGAAAAAAGCAATACTATTTCAGGAAGGGCAAAAATAAAATTATTGTTCTGTACCATAATATTCATTTCAAAGTTTTGTAATAGATAAGTGTTCTAACAATGTTTTAATAGGTAAGTGAATAATATCTGTAAATATTTTAGGATAAACACCCATAAATAAAACTATTAATGCAAGAGTTGTCAAAATAAAAAACTCTTTTGTATTAACATCTAATAAATCAGAACAAATACTATTCTTTTCAATAACACCAAAAGAAATTCTTTTCACTAACCATAAAGAATAAGAAGCGCTCAGAATTAATGACAAAGAAGCTAAAACAGCTACTATAAATTTATATTGAACTGATCCCATTATTACAAAGAACTCTCCTACAAAACCACTAGTAGCAGGCAATCCAGCATTGGCCATAGAAAAGAACACAAAAAAAGTAACAAACGTTGGCATCCTATTTACTAAACCAGCATAATCAGATATCAATCTAGAATGTGTTCTATCATATAATACTCCTATACAAAAAAACATGGCTGCAGAAACAAAACCATGGGAAATCATTTGAATAATAGCACCCTCTACTCCAGCCTGATTAAATATGAATATTCCTAGAGTAACAAACCCCATATGAGCAATCGAAGAATATGCTACTAACTTCTTCATATCTTTTTGAACTATAGCAACAAAACCTATATAAACAATAGCTATTAATGATAAAGTTACCATCATGCCTGATAGTGATATAGAAGCATCAGGCACTATAGGCAGTGAAAAACGAATTAATCCGTAAGCTCCAAGCTTCAACATAATAGAAGCTAAAATAATAGATCCTGCAGTTG
This sequence comes from Candidatus Kinetoplastibacterium desouzaii TCC079E, assembly GCF_000340795.1. Lineage (NCBI taxonomy): Bacteria > Pseudomonadati > Pseudomonadota > Betaproteobacteria > Candidatus Kinetoplastidibacterium > Candidatus Kinetoplastidibacterium desouzai. The sequence continues at coordinate 555,463 of NC_020294.1, forward strand.
GAGCTTCTACATGCGCATCTGGCAACCAAGTATGAAATGGCCACATAGGAATTTTTACAGCAAAAGCCATCAAAAAAGATAAAAAAATTATCATTTGCTCTATATAGGATAATTTCACATAATGCCAGTCAATAATTTCAAATGAATTAGAAATGTTACTTAGATAAACAAAAGCAACAAACATCAATAAAGACCCTAATAAAGTATACAGAAAGAATTTAAAAGCAGCATAAAAACGATTTGGCCCTCCCCATATACCTATTATCAAATACATAGGAATTAAAGTGGCTTCAAAAAAAACATAAAATAGAATTCCATCTAAAGATGAAAAAACTCCATTAATTAACCCAGATAAAATAAGAAATGCAGCTAAATACTGTGATACTTTAGTAATTTTAGAATCCAAAGAAGAAACTATAACAATGATAGTCATAAAAGAATTTAATATTAAAAACCATAAAGATATTCCATCTATACCTAAATGATAAGTAACATCAAAAGATTTAATCCAAGAATATTTCTCTTCAAATTGAAAAAATATACTTTCCAGTTCAAATAGTGAATAAATAATTAACGTTATTAAAAAGGAACATACAGACCCTAGTAAAGATATAATCTTAGCAAAATTCTGAGAATATCTATCTGCAAATAAAACCATAAGACCAAAAAATATTGGCATAAAAATAGATAGTGAAAGCCAAGGAATATAAATATAGGAAAGCATCGTTATCATCGCATAAACACAAAAAATGTTACCAAAAACACTATACCAATAGTCATTGCAAGAGAATAGTGGTAAATAAATCCTGATTGTATATTTCTACTAATTTTTGAAAAAAAGTAAACACATTTAGCACAACCATTAACTATAAAACCATCAATTAAAACATTATCAATAAAATTCCATAAGAATAATCCAATAGAACGAGCAGATTTAGATATTACTTCATATACATAATCAAAATAATATTTCTCTTCTAAAATTTTATAAAATAGATAAAAGTGTTTCTGTATAAAAAGAATTAAATTATTATTAAATAAACATATGTACCAAGCAATAAAAGCTCCACTTACAGTCAATATGAATGGTATTGATGTAAAAGCATGCATAGTAAAATTGAAACATCCATGCCAATTACTCTCTATTCTATTGATGGCGTTATGTTCACTATTAACTGTAATAACATCATTAAAAAAACCATTAAATAAGAAGTTGTCAGCAAAAACATATCCTAGAAAAATAGATGGAATAGCTAATAACAACAAAGGTATTGTTATAACAAAAGAAGATTCATGAGGAAGATTTTTTACTTCAAATTTACCATCAGATAACTCATTATCTGTTTTTTTATAAGGACCATGAAAAACTAAAAAATACAGTCTAAAAGAATACAAAGAAGTTATAAAAATTCCACTTAACAAAACTATATAAGCAATATTAGAAGCAAAAATATTACTATGTTTAGTTGCTTCTACAATAAGTTCTTTTGAGTAAAAACCTGAAAAAAATGGAGTTCCTACTAAAGACAAAGTTCCTATAAGAAATGTAATCCAAGTTATAGGCATATATTTATATAGTCCACCCATGTTTCGTATGTCTTGATCATGATGCATCCCTAATATTACAGATCCAGCACATAAAAACAATAAAGCTTTAAAAAAAGCATGTGTCATTAAATGAAATACTGCTAATGAATATGAAGAAATTCCTAAAGCAACAGTCATATATCCTAATTGTGATAATGTAGAATAAGCTATAACTCTTTTTATATCATTCTGAATGACACCAAGAATACCCAAAAACAATGCACCTAAAGAACCAACTATGATAATAAAAGATAAAACAAAAGACGAAAACTCAAATAAAATTGAAAACCGTGCAACCATAAAAATACCAGCAGTAACCATTGTAGCAGCGTGTATTAAAGCTGATATAGGAGTAGGACCTTCCATAGAATCAGGAAGCCATGCGTGTAATGGAACTTGAGCTGATTTACCCATAGCTCCTATGAATAAACACAAACATGCTGCTGAAATAAGTGTAATATCAATAGAAAAAAATTTACAATAAAAGAAAGATATACCAACTAAACTATCAACTTGAGAAAATAACTCATGATAATTCATTGTGTTTGTATAAGAGAACAATAAACCTATACCTAATATAAAACCAAAATCTCCAACCCTATTAACTAAAAAAGCTTTCATATTTGCTAAAATAGCAGTAGGTTTATTATACCAAAATCCTATTAGTAGATAAGAAACCAATCCAACAGCTTCCCAACCAAAAAATAATTGCAACATATTGTTAGACATTACTAACATTAACATTGAGAATGTAAATAAAGAAATATAAGAAAAAAAACGCTGATATCCATTGTCATCAGACATATAACCAATAGTATATATATGAACCATCAAAGATACTGATGTTATAATAAGCATCATTATTGATGACAAAGAATCAATTAAAAAACCAATCTCTAACGTAACATCTCCTATGAAACTCCAGGTATATAAATGTGTTTCACAAAAACTATATTCACCACTAATTATTTGGTAGAAGACCCATAAAGACCCAATAAAAGATATAAAAATGCTAGATATTGTAATAGTATGAGATGCACTTTTATTAAAAATAGGCTTTCCCAAAAAACTAGTTCCAAATAATCCAGACAATATAGATCCTAACAAAGGAGTAAAAGCTATAATAAAAAAAATATTAGGATTTGACAAAAAAATATTCATTCTTTACTCTCTATCATCCTTTAAGACTACTAATTTTATCTGAACTTATAGCACCTAAACTTCTAAATAATAGAACTAATAATGCTAACCCTATAGCCACTTCAGCAGCTGCTACTGTCATAATAAAGAACACAAAAACTTGACCTGAAATATCATTAGAAAATCTAGAAAATGATACTAGATTAAAATTCACAGATAAAAGCATTAATTCAATAGACATTAATAGTACTATAAGATTATTCCTATTTATAAAAATACCTACCATTCCAATAGAAAAAATAATAGAACTAAGAATAAGACAATGAGCTAAAGTTAACATCATTTCTCCTCTTCTTTAGAGGAAACTAAATCTTTTTTAATAATGTAATAATTATTCATATTCTTAGGAAATTTAATCATAAGCACTCTATTATTAGGATCAGCCTTTAAAGCCATATTCAAATCATTTGTTTTATTATCTTTTCTAGATCGCAAGGCTAAAACAATAGCAGACATCATTCCTACTAATAGTATAACTGCTCCTAATTCCACAGCCATAATATAATTAGAGTACATAGCTGAACCTATTAAAAAAGAATTAGAAACATCACTATTAATAATAGAGCTATAATTATCACCTTTCCAAGTGGTCCATAATACCATAAATGATTCTGAAACTATAACTAACGCTAAAATAAAAGCAAGAGTAATATTTTTTCCAAGAAATTCATTAGTATATTTAACGTCAATCATCATCACCACAAACAAAAACAATACCATCACTGCGCCAACATAAACTAGAACTAATAATAAAGATAAAAATTCAGCACCTAACAACATCCATATCATGGAAACATTTAGAAAAACAGAAATTAATTGCAAAACAGCCATTACCGGATTATTAGCTGTAATAACAGAAATAGCAGATAAAACGGAAATCACAGACAAAAAGAAGAAAATAAAATCAACGAAACTCATTTCATAACCCTGAAATATTCAACGATAAAAGGAATCTTTAGTTTTTCTATACGAAATATCTGACTCATATTTATCACCAATTGCTAAAAGCATCTCTTTTGTAAAATAAAGATCACCTCTTTTTTCCCCATGGTATTCATAAAAATGAGTTTCAACTATAGAATCTACAGGACAACTTTCCTCACAAAAACCACAAAAAATACATTTTGTTAAATCAATATCATATCTTGTTGTACGACGTGAACCATCATCTCTCTCGTCAGATTCTATACTAATAGCCATTGATGGGCAAATTGCCTCACACAATTTACAAGCTATACAACGTTCTTCTCCATTTGGGTATCTTCTTAAAGCATGCAAACCTCTAAACCTTGGAGATGTAGGTGTTTTTTCATAAGGATAAATCAATGTTGTTTTACTTTTAAAAAAATATTTACCTGTTAAACACATGCCTTTAAAAAACTCAACAAGCATAAGGCTATCTAAAAATATTTTTATAGATTTCATCTTATTCCTCTAATTTCAGAAACTAATACCATATATTCCAAGGACTTTTTACCCAAAAAGCTACTAGTAATAACCAAAAACCAGTTATAGGAATAAATATTTTCCAACCAAGTCTCATTATTTGATCATATCTATATCTTGGGAAAGATGCTCTAAACCAAATAAACAAAGAAACAATAAAAAAAGTTTTTATACCAAGCCAAATCCATCCTGGTACAAGATTGAAAGGAGCAAATCCTAATGGAGAAATCCAACCACCTAAGAAAATTACAGAAGCCATACAAGACAAAAGAATCATATTTGCATATTCAGCAAGAAAAAAAGCGGCAAAGGCAACTCCAGAATATTCAACCATATGACCTGCTACAATCTCAGACTCACCTTCCACAACATCAAATGGATGTCTATTAGTTTCAGCTACAGCTGAAATTATGTAAATAATAAACAAAGGTAATAAAGGCAACCAGTTCCAAGATAAGAATGCAATACCCTTATTAGCAAAAAAACCATTATTCTGAATATTTATAATATCACCAATATTCAAACTTTTAGAAACTAGAACAATTGTTACTAAAATAAAACCAATAGCCAATTCGTAAGATATCATTTGTGCAGATGCTCTTAATGCACCTAACAATGCATATTTTGAGTTAGATGCCCAACCAGCAATAATAGTTCCGTATACACCTACTGATGTTATAGACATAAAATATAAAAGACCAGCATTAATATCTGCAAGAACCATCTCTGGACCAAAAGGAATAACAGCCCAAGCAGCTAAAGCAGGCATAAGAGTAATTACAGGAGCAATTAAAAATAATATCTTGTTAGACTCACTAGGTAATACTATTTCTTTGGTAAGTAACTTTATAACATCAGCAAATGGCTGCAACAAACCATTATAACCAACTCTACTTGGTCCAAGTCTTACATGAAGTGCAGCAATCATTTTTCTTTCCCAATATGTTAGATATGCAACACATAATATTACAGGGAAAACAATAATTAATATTTTTAAAAAAGTATAGAAAATCATTACAAGATTAGCTCCCATAAGATTTGCTAAGTAATTATTCATGGATGAAATTAATTTCAACATTCTAACTTCTCCACATTTAGAAACTCAAAAGAACCGCCCAAAGCAGAGGTACTATCAAAAGTTGCTGATATATACAAACCATTGTCTGGAACTAATTCATCATGGATAGCAGTTAATTTAACACTACCATAATTACTAGAAACCTTAACAACATCACCAGATAATAAGTTTAATTTATTTAAAGTAAATGTATTTAGTCTTAAAGAAGGCAATTCTGAAGCTTTTGTTCTCTGGAGAGAGCAAGAAGCTCTTAATATAGCATCAGAACGATATATAGGGACATCCGCAATTCTTTCAAATAAATTCACATTATCTTCGATTCCTATAAAAGAAATATTGATTCTATTAGAAAGTTTAGTTTTAAAATTAGGAGGTAATGAAACCTCTTTTATTAAATCAGAAGAAGTATAATCAAAACCAGGAAAATTTAATAATCTACCTAATGAACAAAAAATTTTCCAAGCAGGTCTACTAAATCCCAAAGGTTTTACCACACCTTTAAAACTTTGAGACATACCTTGAGAATTTATATATGTTCCCGATGTTTCACTAAAAGGAGATACTGGAAGAATAATATTAGCCCAATTTTTGGCGGTAGAAAAATACGAAGAAAAAGAAACAGAAAATTCAGATTTTTGTATATTTTCTAGAATCTTAGCTCCATTATCCACATCCAAATAAGGATCAGAATGAAGAATCAAATAAGATTTTAATGGTTTATCAAATATTGAGGATTTACATTCCTTCTTTTTAGGGAAAAAACCAGAAATATATCCACCAATACAATTAGCACCGTAAGTCAAAAAACCTAAATCTGATTTAACAATATCAGCAAAATAACCAGCATTAGCTATTAACTTAGAAGAGTTTGGAAGAGATACGGCCATATTTCCTATTAATATAGCTGTTTTTTTATTTTTAACTAAAAATTCTTTAGCAATAACACTTAATAAAGGTTCAAATTCATCCAAATCTAAAAATTCAAATTCCTTTGGAATAGGTTTATTTTCTAATTTTAATAAAATAACAGATAATTTTGCTAAAACTCTATGTATTTTTGAAGGAACAACAGTTAATTGTCCAGCAATATCAATATACTCATCACTTCGATAACTATTAATTAAAAACACCTTGGCTCCAGATTTAGCTGCTTTACGTAATCTATGAGCTAATAATGGATGATCATTTCTAAGTCTTGATCCTACTACCAAGACAACATCTAATTTTTCTATATCTTCAAAAGACATGCCAAGCCAAGGATAACCTTCTATAACATTATCCAGGTTACAATCATTTTTTCTTGTTCTAAAATCTAAATTATCTGAACCCAAATTAGATAATAGCTTAGATAATAAATAGAATTCCTCAACTGTAGAATATTCAGAAGCTATAGCACCTATCTCTTCTGGCCCATATTTATTGCTTATGTTTAATAAATTACTAACAACCTTATCTAAAGCATCATTCCACGATATTTCAACCCAATTGCCATTAACATCCTTAAACAAAGGATGAGACAATCTATCCGAACTATTTAATCCTTCATATGAAAAACGATCTCTATCGCTAATCCAACATTCATTAATAGACTCATTCTCAAAAGGAACAACTCTAGCAACATAATCATCTTTAATTTGCATTGTTAAATTTGTGCCTGTACTATCATGAGGACTTATTGACTTCCTTCTAGATAACTCCCAAGTACGAGCCTTGAATCTAAAAGGTTTTGATGTTAAAGCTCCTACAGGGCACAAATCTATCATATTACCAGAAAGCTCTGATTCTACGTAATTACCTAAAAATGTTGAAATCTCTGATTTTTCACCGCGCCCAAGCATCCCTAATTCCATTACACCTGCAATTTCCTGCCCAAAACGTATACAACGAGTACAATGAATACATCTACTCATTTCCTCAGCAGATATTAAAGGACCTAAGTTTTTATGAAAAACAATTCTTTTTTCCTTCTCTGTGTAACGAGATTTAGTTTTACCATAACCAACAGATAAATCTTGTAATTGACATTCACCACCTTGATCACAAACTGGACAATCCAAAGGATGGTTAATAAGTAAAAATTCTATTACTGAATTTTGTGCCTCTTTAACTTTTTTAGAGTCAGTATATACAACCATACCCTCATTAACTATAGTAGAACAAGCAGGCAAAACCTTAGGAGATTTTTCTACCTCTACTAAACACATACGACAGTTTGCAGCGACTGACAACTTTTTGTGATAACAAAAATGAGGTATAAAACAACCTGTTTGTTTAGTAGCCTGTATAAGATTACTTCCTTTGGGTACTTTTACTTTATTACCATTCACGGTGATTTCAATCATTTGCATTTTCAGACTCTACAAATATTTTTTTACTAAACATGATTTGTTTTCTATATGATAAGAAAACTCATTTTGAAAATGTTTTAAAAAACTTATAACAGGCATTGCTGCTGCATCTCCCAATGCACAAATTGTACGACCCATAATGTTATTGGCTATTGAATTTAATAACTCTAAATCACCAGCATTACCAGAACCATTTTCTATTCTATTTAAAACTCGATAAATCCAACCTGTACCCTCTCTGCAAGGAGTACATTGACCACAACTTTCTTCATAATAAAAATAAGATAATCTTAGTAAAGATTTAACCATACATCTAGTTTCATCAATAACAATAACAGCTCCAGAACCTAACATAGAACCAGCTTTAAATATGGAATCATAATCCATTGTACAATTCATTATAATATCAGCTGGCAAAACAGGTGAACTAGACCCACCTGGAATTACGGCTTTTAACTTATTATTATTACGCATTCCGCCAACCAAATCTAAAATAACACTAAATGGTGTACCTAAAGGCACTTCATAATTACCAGGAAATTTTATATCTCCGCTAATAGAAAAAATTTTTGTCCCACCATTATTGGGTTTTCCTAACTTTAAATATTTATCAGAACCATTTAATATTATCCAAGGAACAGAAGCAAAAGTTTCAGTGTTGTTAATCGTAGTAGGTTTATCATATAGACCAACACTAGCAGGGAAAGGAGGTTTAAATCTAGGTTGACCTTTCTTACCTTCCAATGATTCCAACAATGCAGTTTCTTCACCACATATATAAGCTCCATAACCATGCACTGCATGCAAATCAAAATTAAAATTAGAACCCAATATATTTGATCCTAAAAAACCAGCTAATCTTGCTTCATTTATTGCTTCTTCGAATCGACTATAAACCTCAAAAATTTCACCATGAATATAATTATAACCAATAGTAATATTCATAGCATAAGCAGCTATTATCATGCCCTCTATTACCAAATGAGGATTAAATCTTAATATATCACGATCTTTGAATGTTCCAGGTTCACCTTCATCTGAATTACAAACTAAATATTTCTGACCTTCATATCCACGTGGCATAAAAGTCCATTTCAAACCAGTTGGAAAACCAGCTCCACCTCTACCCCGTAAACATGACATCTTAATTTCTTCTATAACTGCTTCAGGAGTCATATTAGATTCAAGGATTTTTTTTATAGCTTTGTAACCATTTCTTTTTAAATAATCCTCTATTCTCCAATTATTACCATTAATACCGTCAAAAATTAACGGAGAAATATGTCTACCATGGAAACACATGGAATTATTCAAAGTTCCATCTGGCGATGGCTCTAGAGCATTAAATAAAGTATTTTCAGAAAACTCAAATTCCATAGTCTATTCTCCCTTTTCATTTGAGAGAAACTTAATCAAAAAATCTATTTTTTCCTCAGTCATCCTTACACACATTTTATTATTATTAACTAATAAAACAGGAGCATCACCACAAGCACCTAAACACTCACTCTCAACTAAAGTAAATTTCTTGTCCTGAGTAGTCTCATGAAAATCAATACCTAATTTTCTTTTTAAACACAAAGATATTTCAACGCTTCCTCTTAAAGCACAAGAGAGATTAGTGCAAATAGAAATTTTGTTTTTACCAATAGGTTTCGTATTAAACATACTATAAAATGTTGCAACTTCTTGTGCTGCTATAAAAGGCACTCCTATATAATTAGCTACTTCTTTTATAATATCTAAAGATAACCAAGATTTTTCTTCTTGAGCAATAGCCAACGCTGATATTAAAGCGGATCGACGTTCATCCTTAGGAAACTTATCCAGTTCCGAATCTATTCTCTGATATGATTTTTTAGAAAGCAACATATTTTATCTGTCTTCAGTTTAAATAAATTTAAATTTAGATCCTAATACAAATAATTAGCGATCTATTTCTCCAAACACAATATCTTGTGTTCCTATAATAGTAACCACATCAGAAATCATATGGCCTGTTGACATTTCTTCTAAAGACTGCAAATGAGCAAATCCAGGAGCACGAATTTTAACTCTATAAGGTTTATTAGCACCATCTGATAACAAATAAATACCAAACTCACCCTTAGGATGTTCTATTGATGAATAAACTTCACCAACAGGAGCACTAAAACCTTCACTAAAAAACTTAAAGTGATGTATAAGATCCTCCATTCCTGTTTTCATATTTACCCTTTTGGGAGGAGTATACTTACAATTTTCAGTAATAACAACTCCTGGATTTTCACGTAACCATTTCACACATTGACGTATAATCTTATTACTTTCTCTCATTTCAGCTATACGAACCAAATATCTATCGTAGCAATCTCCATTAACACCAACAGGAATATCAAAATCTAAATCTTGGTATATTTCATAAGGTTGATTCTTTCGTAAGTCCCAAACAACACCAGAACCACGCAACATAGGACCAGTAAAACCCAACGCTTTAGCCCTTTCAGGAGAAACTACTCCGACTCCAACTAACCTTTGTTTCCAAATTCTGTTGTTTGTTAAAAGATTTTCATACTCATCTATACACCCAGGAAATCTTTCAGTAAAATCATAAATAAAATCCAACAAAGACCCTGAACGTGCAGCATTCATTCTCTCAAAATCTTTTTTACCATGTATATTTTCAGAAACACTACTATATTGTGGCATAGAGTCAGGCAAGTCTCTATAAACACCTCCAGGTCTATAATAAGCAGCATGCATTCTAGCCCCAGAAACAGCCTCATAACAATCCATTAAATCTTCACGTTCCCGAAAAGCATATAAGAAAACAGCCATCGCACCTACATCTAATGCGTGAGAACCTAATGACATCAAATGATTTAATACCCGTGTAATCTCATCAAACATAACTCTTATATATTGGGCTCTTATAGGAACATCTATTCCTAATAATTTTTCAATTGCCATAACATACGCATGTTCATTACACATCATAGAAACATAATCTAAACGATCCATATAAGGTAAAGCTTGTATATAAGTTTTACTCTCTATTAACTTTTCTGTTGCTCTATGTAACAAACCTATATGAGGATCGGCTCTTTGTACAACCTCTCCATCCAACTCCAAAACCAATCTTAAAACACCATGAGCTGCTGGATGTTGTGGACCGAAATTTAAGGTATAAGTTTTAATATCCATAATAACTATTATAATTATAATCCATATGAACTTTCACGAATAATTCTTGGGGTGATTTCTCTTGTATCAATACTAACATTCTTATATACAACCTTTTTAAGATCTTCATCATAAGTCATCTCTACATGCCCTGACAATGGAAAATCTTTGCGAAATGGATGGCCAACAAACCCATAGTCAGTTATTATTCGCCTTAGATCTGGGTTGTTATTAAATACCACCCCAAATAAATCAAAGGCCTCTCTTTCAAACCATCCAACTCCTGGCCAACATTTTACCAAAGAGTCAATAGCTGGATAATCATTGCTACTTGCCCATGTTCTAACTCGTAGTCTCCAGTTTTTTACGATTGACAATAGATGTATAACAACCGCAAAACGCTTTCCAGAAAAAACTTCATCAACCTCACTAAGACTTGTCTTGCCCCAAGACAAATAATCTACAGCACACAAATCAATACAAGACTCAAAACATAATCTATTATCTGACTTTAAAACATCACAAACATCCAACCAATCATCAGGCATAACTTCTAGTGTCAATTCATTAAAAGCAATATCTAATAAATTCACCTGATAATTTCCTAAAGTCTGACATAGAGTATTTTTTAAAATTTCCAATTGATTCATCTAAATTTAAATCCTTATTTAATAAAGAATATTTACTTTTTCAAAATTTTTTAAAACTACCTTGTAATATTATTATTCGCAGTAATTTTCTTTTGCATTTGAAAAAGACCATAAATCAAAGCTTCAGCAGTAGGAGGACAACCAGGCACATAAACATCAACTGGAACTATACGATCACAACCTCTCACTACTGAATAAGAGTAGTGATAATAACCACCTCCATTAGCACATGACCCCATAGATAAAACCCACCTAGGCTCTGGCATCTGATCATATACTTTTCTTAAAGCTGGAGCCATTTTATTACATAAAGTACCAGCAACGATCATCAAATCAGACTGACGTGGACTTGGTCTAAAAATAATACCAAACTGATCAAGGTCATAACGAGCTGCTCCAGCATGCATCATTTCAACAGCACAACAAGCCAACCCAAAAGTCATTGGCCATATAGAACCAGACTGAGCCCATTTCAGAACCTTATCAGCACTAGTAGTTATAAAACCTTGTTTAAGAATACCTTCTGTAGACATAAATTCAATCTCTGAAAAAAAAACAATATTTTTTATAAGAAACTATTCCCACTCTATAGCACCCTTCTTCCATTCATACACAAAACCAATAACTAAAATAGCTAAAAACACCAAAACAGCAAAAAAACTACTAATACCTAATGAGTCTTGTGCCATAGCCCATGGAAACAAAAACGCAATTTCAAGATCGAATAATATGAACAATATTGCTACCAAATAATAACGTATATCAAACTGCATACGAGCATCACCAAATGATTCAAACCCACATTCATAAGGAGATGTTTTTTCTTGATAAGGAGATCTTTTCCCTAACAAATACCCTAATAGCAATAAAATAAAACCAAGAACTATCGATACCAATATAAAAAAGAACACAGGAAAGTATTGCTCTAAAATCATAACAGTTAATTCCTAATGAAGAAATCTGAAAATAATTTAATATTATAACACTTAGAATAAACTATTACTCTTAAAGAAATATTCTTTTAAAAAATTGAAAGCCACCCTCTACTAAAGACAGGTGGCTTTCAATATTGGAATACACCCAATAAAGCTAAGTATAGTTACGTAACATACCTAAACTACTTGATTATTAGATTTAGAATGAATGACGAACACCAAATCCAACAACCTTACTCTTTGCACTATACAAGAAAGCATAGTCAGAAGCATAAGAACCATAAGCATATAAATTAGTACGCTTAGATAAATTATGTGTATAACCAACACTATAAACATTCATAGCGTCATTATCACCAGTAAGTCTAGCTCCTTTAGGTTTTGCATTTACAGAAACACGTTGCCATGATCCAAAAACGTTATCAGAGTCAGATAATGGAGCACTAACACCAAGAACATAAGAAGTTGAACGGAATCCATCTGCGTATTCTGTAATTAAACGGCTCAATCCTATAAGATCTTTATAACCATCTACATTAAGAGCACCAATCCATCCATCTAAAGTTTTAGCATAAGCTACAGACACCTTTGCAACTTCAAAATCATAAGAACCACCAATTGCATATGATCTTGGACTTACATCAAAATAAGCATCACGCTCTACACGTCTTTTAGAACCATTGATACAATCAAAAGATGCAGCTGCGGTTACTGGACCATTAGAATAACGAATTCCAGTTGTAAAGGCACGATCGTTCTCGTTAGTTCTCCAGTTGGCTGCTTCTTCAGCTGAAAATGCATTGTTTACTGTAATACGTTCAGATTTAGCTGACTTTGTATCCACACTAAAAGAATAACCAACACCAATATCAACACCATTAAAAGAAGGGGTTTGATACATAACCATGTTATCATAGCGAACATTAGCAGTACCAATACTCATTCCCATAGATGATTGTTCAAATCCACCTTTAAATGGATCAATATTATTAAAATACTTACCAGCTATATTAGTTTGACGACCAATATCTACACGACCCCAGGTGTCATTTGCCAAGCCAATAGTAGCCTGTCTTCCAAAGGCTCGGTTTGTCTGCGCAGAATCACCATTTCCTGAATTAAAACCACCCTCTAATACAAACTCGGCGCGCAAACCACTGCCTAATTCCTCAGTACCCTTTAACCCCCAGCGAGAACCACTTTGGGCTCCAGCAACAGGACCAATTCGACTAATCTTATGTTTTACTCGACGAAAATCGCGAACCTCTACAGTGTTTGCACAAACACCTGTATCAACTAATCCATATAAAGTAACAGCCGTTTCTGCCTGGGCAATACCAGCAAAACTGGTAACCAAAGCAGCTGCAAGCAGAGTTTTTTTCATTTAAGAAATCTCCAATAATTTGAGTGACAAGAGCAAAACATACTCAATGCAAAGCCTCTTAACTCCGCAAATGGAAGTTGGAGATATTGCATCAAAATTTAGCTAGACTGACACCAATGACGCACAAAATAAAAGTAAAGTAAGCGTTGTAACAATCATCTTACCATTAATTATTTAACCATTAATCTGCACTATCAATATTTCACTATATTAACAATCAGTCTTTTACTAAATTACTTAACCAGAGAATATTATAATACTCCCATGGTAAAACCCCAATAAAAAACAACAAAAACATAAAAGTGTTACAAACTTACAATAACACAATAAACAAAAAGAAAAAACATTAATAATTAAAAATTAATTACACAAACATTTTATTTAATTAACTTAAAACAATAAAGGTTTAAATTACATTTTTTAAATCAAGCAAATGGTGCCGATGGCGAGACTCGAACTCGCACAGTAATAAAACCACTACCCCCTCAAGATAGCGTGTCTACCAATTCCACCACATCGGCCTTGAACATAAATAACGATGGTAATTGTAACACACAAAAATTAAAACTATATATAGTAAAAATTTTATTATACCATCTTGGTTATTTTGCTAATTATTAGCTATTTAACAGCTATATCAGTTTCAACATTGTTAGGAATAGACGCATCAACACTTTTAACTTCTATATCCATAACACTGGAAACAGGTTGCTGAATAAACATTTTGTTGTTTAAATATGACAATCCAATTGTACTAACAAAGAAAATAATCGCAAACCATTTAGTAGTTCTAGAAAGAAAATTAGCCACTCCAGAAGCTCCAAAAACACTAAAAGCAGAACCACTGGTGCTAAATGAAGAAATATCAGACCCTTTTCCATCTTGCAAAAGAATTAACATAATAATAAAAAAGGCTGAAATAACTTGAATAATTACTACTAATGAATAAAAAGAAATCATTTTTTAAAACCTTAAAATCAACACTTTATAGAAGCAATTGCTAAAAAATCCTCTAGATCCAAGGATGACCTTCCAACTAAAGCTCCATCTATATCAGGCATAGCAAAAAAATCAAATGCATTATCTGGTTTCACACTACCACCATATAATATTTTAATATTATTTACACCTTTACCAATGAATATTTCTCTAATCATAGAATGAATTTTCTGAGCATAATCTGGATTGGCTGGACACCCAGACCCAATAGCCCATATCGGCTCATAAGAAACAATAGCTTTAGAAACTATAGAAGAATCTAACTCTAGAATAGAATTTACCTGTTTTTCAATTATTTGCAATGACTCATTAGATTCGTACTGCTCAAGAGTCTCACCGACACATACTACCGGCACAATATTATTAGATACAGCTGCCTCTATTTTTTTAGACACATCCAAATCTGTCTCTCCATGAAACAGACGCCTTTCAGAGTGACCAACTATTACCCATTTGCAACCAAATTCTCTTAACATTGCACCAGAAACTTCTCCAGTATAAGGACCAGAAGTTCTAAAACTTATATCTTGAGCCCCCCAAGAACATTTACTGTTTTGTAAAAATAACGAAGCCTGGAACAAATATGGATATGGCACACAAACACCCATATCACAATAAAAAGAATCATCTACAGATTTCAAGCCATTGAGCAAATATGCATTATCAAAAAAACTCCCAAACATTTTCCAATTGCCTAAAATAAGACGAGTAGATTTTTTTTTAATCATAAAAATTAACAGCTTCCATAATGTTAAAAATATAAGAACAAGATATTAATCTAGATCTTTAAAATTATTTTACCTATATGCTCTCCAGATTCCATCATCTTATGAGCAGATGAAACCTGATCAAGTGGGAAATAAGCATATGTCACAGGTTTTACAAGTTTTTTTTCTATGAGCGGCCAAACATATTTAATAAGTGATTTGGCTAAATTTGCCTTAAAAGCAACAGATTGAGAACGTAACATTGAACCAGAAATACGTAATCTTTTTTTTAAAATATCAGCACAATTAATAAAACTACGAGACCCACCAAGTAATGCAATTATGGATATAATACCATTCTCTGATAGTATTTTGATATTTCTTTGCAAATAACTACCAGAAACCATATCTAATACCAAATTAACACCATTCATATTTGTCAACTCTAGTATTTTATCTACAAAATCTTCATTTTTATAATTTATACACTTCACGGCACCTAAAGATTCGACAGCAATAACTTTTCTATCAGTCCCTGCAGTAGCATAAACATAATATCCTAGGGCTTTAGCAATTTGAACTGCCATAACACCGATTCCGCTAGATCCACCATGAACTAATAATGAATCACCTACAGATAAATGACCTATACCAAAAACATTACTCCAAACTGTAAAAAGAGATTCTGGCAAACCTGCTGCATCTTCAATGCTAACACTATCAGGAATGATCAAACAATGAGAAATATGAGCTAAGCAATACTCTGAATAACCTCCACCATTAACCAATGCGCAGACTTTATCACCTATATTAAATTCACCAGACGACAGGTCACCATCAATAATCTCTCCGGAAACCTCCAATCCCAATAGGTCTGAAGCTCCATTAGGTGGGTTATATAATCCTTGACGCTGAAAAATATCAGGTCTATTGACACCAGATGCTATTACTTTAATTAAAACCTCTTCTTTTTTAGGTCTTGGGATCGGTCTATTAGCTATACGTAAAACATCAGCTGCACCATAACCATTTATTTCTACAACTTTCACTTGAAAACCTTAAGATAAATAATAAGAAATCCAAAATAAACTTACAGTAAAACTAGCTTACATATTATAAATATATAAGATGTAGTTAAGAAAGCTTGAAAACATAACACCTAAAATAGGTTTATAGTACCTAGAAATTCCAATAAAGAGCACATTAACTTAGTTGGCGGAAGCTCAGGGATTCGAACCCTGGGATCCTCTCGGATCTCTGGTTTTCAAGACCAGTGCAATCGACCACTCTGCCAAACTTCCGTTTTAATTTAATAATAGTTATATACTATTACTATATGTAAATGTTGTAAAGTGTATTTTATATATCTATATCCACACAATAAAAGAAGAAATTTCTTTAGTATAGTAAAAATAAATGATATAATTTACTATTATTGGCAAACAATATATCTACCGCACCTGTGGCGAAATTGGTAGACGCAAGGGACTTAAAATCCCTCGCCGAAAGGCATGCCGGTTCGACTCCGGCCAGGTGCACCATTACACCATATTTGACTTAAGTTTCTTTTAAAACTTTAGCTGATAATCTAAGTCTTCCTTTATCATCAGACTCTATAACTTTAACTTTTATTTTTTGCCCTATTGAAAGAACATCATTAATATTTTGAATTCTAGTACTAGATATTTCTGAAATATGAAGCAGACCATCTCTACCTGGAAATAACTGCACAATAGCACCAAAATCTAAAATACGTAATATTTTTCCCTCATAAACACCACCAACCTCAACATCAGTAGTAAGCTCTACTACCTTTCTTTGAGCTTCTTGCACATTGTCTTTATCAACACCAGAGATTACAACAGTTCCATCTTCTGATATATCTATTTGAGTAGCTGTTTCTTCTGTAATTGAACGTATTGTAGCTCCACCCTTACCAATCACATCTCTAATTTTGTCAGGATTAATTTTTAATGTTAACATTTTTGGAGAATACGAAGACATTTCCAAGCGAGATGAATCTATAGAATTTTGCATTTTATCAAGAATGTATAAACGTCCTTCTTTTGCTTGAGATAAAGCAACATCCATAATATCTTTTGTAATCCCCTGGATTTTAATATCCATTTGCAAAGCAGTGATCCCATCAACTGTTCCTGCAACCTTAAAATCCATATCTCCAAGATGATCTTCATCTCCTAGAATATCAGTTAAAATAGAAAACTTATCATCCTCTAGAATTAATCCCATAGCAACACCTGCAACATGCTTGCCTATAGGAACACCTGCATCCATCATTGCTAATGAACCACCACAAACAGAAGCCATAGACGAAGAACCATTAGATTCTGTTATTTCAGAAACAAGCCTCATTGTATATTGAAAATCTTTGGAATCAGGTAGCATCGGAGTTAATGACCTTCTAGCCAAATAACCATGACCTATTTCTCTTCTTTTAGGAACACCAATACGTCCAACTTCCCCTGTTGCAAAAGGCGGCATATTATAATGAAAAATAAACTTATCTCTATACTCACCAGATAATGAATCTATTATTTGCTCATCATGTTTTGTTCCTAACGTAACAACAACTAAAGCTTGTGTTTCACCCCTAGTAAATAAAGCACTACCATGAGCTCTTGGTAAAACACCAAGACGAATACTAATAGGACGTACAGTTCTTGTATTACGACCATCTATTCTTGGCTCTCCAGATAGAATTTTCCCTCTAACTACCTTAGATTCTATATTAAAAATAATATCATCAAGTACACAATCTGAAATAATTTCATTGTTCTCTATCACCTTACTGCAAACAAACTCCTTAATTCTTATTTTTATTTCTTTCAGTTTTGTTGAGCGCTTTTGTTTCTCTTTAATATTATAAGCTGAAGATATCTCAGAGTAGTAATTATCTGATATTAAATTTACCAAATTACTATCATGACAATTAGGCTCCCAATCCCATTCTGGTTTACCTGCTTCTTTAACTAACTCACAAATATTATCAACAACAACTTGCATCTGATCGTGCCCAAACGCAATAGCTTCTAGCATTAAAGATTCTGATAGTTCTTTAGCAGTAGATTCAACCATTAAAACAGCATCTGATGTTCCTGCTAATACAAGATCTAAATCAGAATGAGATAATTGATTTTTTGTAGGATTTACTATGAATTCCTCTTCTAAATAACCTACTCTTATTGCTCCAATTGGGCCTTTAAAAGGTATTCCTGAAATAGCTAAAGCCGCCGAAGATCCTATCATAGAAATAATATCAGGATCAATTTCAGGATCTACTGATAACACATGAACGACTATCTGAACTTCATTATAAAAACCTTCTGGGAAAAGAGGTCTTAAAGGTCTATCTATTAATCTAGAAGTTAATATTTCTTTTTCAGAAGATTTTCCTTCTCTTTTAAAAAATCCTCCTGGAATCCTTCCAGCTGAATAAGTTTTTTCAATATAATCTACAGTTAAAGGGAAAAAACCTTGGCCACTCTTAGTTTCTTTATTTCCTACAACTGTAGCCAAAACAACTGTATCACCCATAGAAGCAAGAACTGCTCCCGATGCCTGACGAGCAATCTCGCCTGTCTCTAAAACTACATCATGCAAACCATATTTAAATGATTTAATTACTTTCTTAAACACAAAAATATCCTTAAAAAAAAACCGTGGTTATTATGCGAAATAAATTGCGCCAACCACGGTTACAATAACTAACATATAAAAAAATGATAGAACTACTACTTACGCAAATTCAATTTCTCTATTAAACTCTTATAAGAATTAATGTTTCTACTTTTTAAATAATCTAAGAGCTTTCTACGCCTACTAACTAATTTCAAAAGACCTCTACGAGAATGATGATCTTTTAAATGCTTTTTAAAATGACCGGTAAGATCATTAATTCTAGCAGTTAAAATAGCTACTTGCACTTCTGGAGATCCAGTGTCCTTGCCAGAACGTTGGAATTTAGAAACAATACTACCCTTATCTATATCAACAACAGACATATTCAACTTCCTCTAAAACTTGCTTTAAAACTGAGGTGTTTTAAAGTGAAAATAATAAATATAAAAACCAATTATGATTATATACAATTTAATAAGTAAAACAAATATTACTATAATCTATAATTATAAATTCTTATATCGATATTTCTTAATACTAGAAGCTTTACGCCACCTGTACAAAAGAAATCCCCATCCAGACAAACCATATATTACAAACAAACAAAAAAGAACTAACGGAGGATTGCTAGAAATAAAAACAAATACAGCAACTATAAGTAAAATACTCCAAAATGGAACACTTTTACCTAAAGAAATATTTTTACCGCTGTAAAATGGAACATTTATAACCATTGCAATACCAGAATACATTGTAAGAGAGAAAGCAACCCAAGCGACATATCCATCATGAATTGAGATCTTATTATCAACGATCAACCAAACAAAACCTGCAACTAAAGCAGCAGCTGAAGGAGTAGGCAAACCTTGAAAAAACATTTTATCAATATAGTTTATATTAGCATTAAAACGAGCTAATCTTAAAGCAGCTCCAGCCACATAAACAAAAGCAGCAAGCCAACCCCAACGACCAATTTCATGAAGTACAAATTCATAAATCACCAATGCCGGAGCAACTCCAAAAGATGTCATATCAGACAGAGAATCATACTGCTCACCAAAGGAAGATTGAGTATTAGTAATACGAGCTACCCTACCATCCATTCCATCTAAAACCATAGCAACAAAAATAGCAATTGCGGAAATCTCAAAACAATCACTCATTGCTTGGACTATTGCATAGAAACCAGCAAATAAAGATGCTGTAGTAAAAATATTAGGCAACAAATAAATACTACGATGACGATTTTCAAAATCTCGCATAAAAAAATCAAAAAAAAATAATAACAATCTTAAAACAATTAATTTAATAAAATACAGCTCAATATTAAAAGATTGTTCTCAAACAAAAAAACGGTATACGTTTTTAGAAAGTATACCGTTTAATAATGCCTAACTAACAATTAATTAATACTAATTCTTAGTTTTATCTACTAACTTATTAGCTGTAATCCAAGGCATCATAGATCTCAATTCACCACCAACTTTTTCAATTAATGATTCAGAATTAATTCTACGACGGGAAGTTAGTGTAGGTGCACCAGCAACATGCTCCAAAATAAAATTCTTTGCATATTCACCTGTTTGAATATCAGTCAAACATTGACGCATAGCCTTACGAGTTTCTTCTGTAACTACTCTAGGTCCAGTGACATACTCACCAAATTCAGCATTATTAGAAATAGAATAATTCATGTTGGCTATACCACCTTCATAAATAAGATCTACTATCAATTTTAATTCATGCAAACATTCAAAATAAGCCATTTCAGGAGCATAACCAGCTTCAACTAATGTATCAAATCCTGCTTTTATTAATTCAACTGTACCACCACATAACACTGCTTGCTCTCCAAACAAATCAGTCTCTGTTTCTTCTCGGAAAGTTGTTTCTATAATTCCAGCACGACCACCGCCGTTAGCACAAGCATAAGATAAAGCAATATCACGAGCAACGCCAGACTTGTTTTGATAAACAGCAACTAAATGAGGAACACCTCCACCATTTCTATAAGTACCTCTAACTGTATGACCAGGAGCTTTAGGAGCTACCATGATAACATCAATATCTTCACGTGGAACAACTTGTCCATAATGAACATTAAAACCATGTGCAAAGGCTAATACAGCACCACTTTTAATATTACTGTGAACGTCTTTGTTATAAGATGCTGCAATATTTTCATCAGGCAACAACATCATAACAACATCAGCAATCTTAACTGCCTCAGAAACTTCTTTAACTTGCAAACCAGCATTTACAGCCTTATTCCAAGAAGCACCATTCTTTCTTAATCCCACTACAACCTTAACACCTGACTCATGTAAATTCAATGCATGAGCATGACCCTGTGATCCATACCCTATTATTGCAACAGTCTTACCTTTAATTAAAGATAAATCACAATCCTTGTCATAAAAAACTTTCATTCAAAACTCCATTAAATTAAATAAAAATTAGAAGACTACAAAGGCAAAAAACATAAAACAATATAACAATAATTAAACTTTTAATATTCTTTCGCCTCTACCTATACCAGAAACACCAGTACGTACAGTTTCTAAAATGGAACTACGGTCCAACCCATCTATAAAGGCTTGTATTTTACATTGAGTCCCAGTTAATTCAATTGTATACGATTTATAGGTAACATCAATAATATGACCACGAAAAATATCTGCCATACGTTTTATTTCTTCACGTTCCTTACCTGTAGCTCTAACTTTAATCAACAAAAGCTCTCTTTCAATATGAGCCCCATCATCAAAATTTACTAATTTTACAACATCTATTAATCTATTTAAGTGTTTCGTTATCTGCTCTACAATATCATCAGAGCCAATAGTAACTACAGTAAGTCTAGACAAAGTAGGATCTTCTGTAGGAGCTACTGTCAATGACTCAATATTATATCCACGAGCAGAAAATAGTCCAACCACTCTGGAAAGAGCACCTGGCTCATTTTCCATCAAGACAGAAATCACATGTTTCATAGCGATGATCCTATAAGTCCTCAGAACCAAGTAACATTTCAGTTAAACCACGACCAGCTTTTACCATTGGCCAAACATTCTCAGTACGATCAGTAATAAAATCCATAAATACCAAACGATTTTTATGTTTAGAAAAAGCTTCTTTAAGAGCTGGTTCCACATCAGATGGTTTTTCTATACGAATACCAACATGGCCATAAGACTCAGACAATTTAACAAAATCTGGCAAAGATTCCATATAAGATTGAGAATACCTTGATCCATAATCAATTTGCTGCCATTGACGAACCATACCAAGAAAACGATTATTCAAACAAATGATTTTTGGTGTTAAATTATATTGAAAACAAGTCGATAATTCTTGAATATTCATCTGAATTGATGCTTCTCCTGTAACAACAGCAATATCTGCTTTAGGGTTAGCTTTTTGAACACCCATGGCATATGGCAAACCAACACCCATAGTTCCAAGACCCCCAGAATTAATCCATCTTCTTGGCTCACTAAAACCATAGTATTGTGCTGTCCACATTTGATGCTGCCCAACATCTGAAGTTATAAAAGCATTACCATTAGTTATCTTCCACAAAGACTCTATAACATATTGTGGTTTTATGACCTCTTCAGAATTCAGATATCTTTTACAATTTTTTTCTTTCCAAATACCAATTTGATCCCACCATTTTTTCAATGAAGCTTGTTTCACACCACTTAACTTCAACTGTTCTATATTGTCCATTAAATCAACTAAAGAATCATTAACATCACCAACAATAGGAACATCAACTCTTACACGTTTAGAAATTGAGGAAGGATCTATATCTATATGAATTATCTTTCTAGCATTCTGAGAAAAATGCTTTATATTACCTATAACCCTATCATCAAAACGGGTGCCAATAGCTAACATTACATCACAGTGATGCATAGCAAAATTAGCTTCATATGTCCCATGCATTCCTGGCATACCAAGATACTGTTGATCATCAAAAGCGACAGAACCCAATCCCATCAGTGTATTTACACAAGGAGCACCTATAGATCGCAAAAGATCCCTAAGTTTATCTGAAGAATTAGATAAAACTATCCCCCCTCCAGTATAAATTATAGGACGCTCAGCAGCTAACAACATCTGAGCTGCTTTTTTTATTTGACCTTGATGACCCTTAACAACAGGGGAGTAAGATCTCATTACAACTTCGCTTTTAGCTGGAGAATACTTGTGCTTAGCAGCAGAAACATTTTTAGGAATATCAATCAATACTGGACCAGGACGACCTGTTTGAGCTATATAAAAAGCTTTTCTTACTGTTTCAGCTAAATTTTTTACATCTCGAACTAAAAAGTTATGTTTCACACAAGGACGCGTTATTCCAATGGTATCACATTCTTGAAATGCATCCTCGCCAATTGCCTCAGTGGAAACTTGTCCACTTATTATGACCATTGGAATAGAATCCATATAAGCAGTTGCTATACCAGTAACAGCATTTGTAGCACCTGGCCCACTAGTTACTATACAAACACCAATTTTCTTTGAGGATCTAGAATATGCATCAGCAGCATGAACAGCTGCCTGTTCATGTCTAACAAGGATATGTTCAAATTTATCTTGTTTAAAAATTGCATCATATATATATAAAACAGCACCACCTGGGTAACCAAAAACATGTTCCACTCCTTGTTCAGCTAAACAATGAACAAGTATATCTGCACCATTCATTTCCATTATTTTTTTCCTTTCAATTCAAGCCCTTTTTCTCATGATCGCAATAAATTTAAATATAGCAGAATCAGAATAGTTTTAACTCAAAATGATAATGCTTTTAAACTCAAAGAGTTAATCCACAATATCACTATGAAAAACAAAATCCTCTTTCACCATGAGCACAGAACAAACGCCAAAAAGACGAATAAGATCGAAACGAAAGCCTTGGCAACTCACACTTTTGGTGTGGCCAAAAGCAACCATTATATTACCTCATGTAGATGATACAATTGTAGTCATAAAATCTAAAAATTAACATGTTCAATTAAGATAAAAAGCATGCTATGAGAAATTTCACTCTTTACTACGTTTATCATGCCTTTCATTATAAACTACTTATTAAAAATAAGTATTATAAATTTAAAAAAAACAATAACTAATTTGTCTTTTTACTAAAATTCCTGAAAACTAAATTATTATCCGTTGATACCGAGTCATCAAAAATATAGCCATCTAAATTAAATTTCTTTAACATATCTATATTGTCTATTTTGTTTTGTATAACATATCTAGACATAAAACCACGAGCTCGTTTAGCATTAACTCCAATAATTTTCCATTTCTCTTTGACCAAATTCTCAAAAGCACAATGTATAACATTAAATTGCAATAACTTACTATCTATAACCTTAAAATACTCATTTGAAGCTAGGTTTACTATCGAACAAAAAGTATTTTCCTTTTTATAAGAGTTTAAATAATTAACAATATCATTACGCCAGAAATCATATAAATTTCTGTCAGAGTTAACTTCAATTCCAACGCCCATTTCCAATCTATAAGGACTTATCAAATCTAAAGGTCTTAATATGCCATATAAACCACTTAGGATAAAAAAATGTTTTTGTGCCCATTCCAAATCTTCAAGCTCTAATGAGTCAACATCTAAACAATTATAAACACTGCCATTAAACGAGAAAAAAGCTTCTGTTAAATAATTATTGTTTTTAATATCCCAATCTCTATAACGAACATAATTTAACTCTGCTAAATTATTGCTTATCTTCATAAGATGAGATATCTCTCTTATACTTTTTTTCTGCATTTCTTTTATTAAAACCAATGATTTATCTAAGAAGAAAGGCATGGTTGAGTTAACATTTATCTGTTTTTTTGAAACAATTTTTTTTGATGGGGATAATAAAAACAACATATTGTGTAAATTCCATAACTTATAA
The DNA here is from genome assembly GCF_000340795.1 of Candidatus Kinetoplastibacterium desouzaii TCC079E. Lineage (NCBI taxonomy): Bacteria > Pseudomonadati > Pseudomonadota > Betaproteobacteria > Candidatus Kinetoplastidibacterium > Candidatus Kinetoplastidibacterium desouzai. The sequence goes on from NC_020294.1 coordinate 580,537, forward strand.
AACAGTTATAAAAAACTATAAAATTATATTTTATAGATATCAAACATAACAATTAGGTGTATTATATAATTTAAGATATAAGTTTATTATTTAACCTAAAATACTCATCTTACGGAGAGATGACAGAGAGGCCTAATGTACCTGACTCGAAATCAGGAGTACGATTTTGTTGTACCGTGGGTTCGAATCCCACTCTCTCCGCCAAAAATATAACAATATTACTATGGTGTTAGTATACTTTCACCACCCATATAGGCACGCAAAACAACTGGCACAGTAATGCTTCCATCAGAATTCTGATAATTCTCCAAAACAGCAACTAGAGATCTTCCAACAGCCAAACCAGAACCATTAATTGTATGCAAATATTCTACAGAACCATTAGAATTACGAAAACGAGCCTTCATCCTTCTAGCTTGAAAAGACTCACAATTGGATACTGATGATATTTCTCGCCAATTCTGTTGAGATGGCAACCAAACTTCTAAATCATAAGTTTTCGCTGCACAAAAACCCATATCTCCAGAGGATAATAAAACAACTCTATAAGGCAACTCCAATAATTGCAAAACCCTTTCAGCGTGAGATAAAACATCCTCAAGAACATCATAAGAACGCTTAGGTTCCACTATTTGAACCAATTCAACTTTATCAAACTGATGCTGTCTTATAATACCTTTAATATCTCTACCTCCACTACCAGCCTCAGATCTAAAACATGGAGTATGAGCTGTTAACTTAATTGGCAATTCCTCTAATGACACTATACTATCTGAAACACTTCCAATTAAAGTAATTTCTGATGTAGAAATCAAATACTGATCCTCATAATCATCTCCAACAATGGAAGAATCTTGATTACAATGATTAGTATATTTTCTTACAGAAAACATATCTTCCTTAAATTTTGGCAATTGTCCAGTTCCAATTAAAGTAGAACTATTTACTATATAAGGAGTATAACACTCAGTGTAACCATGTTGAGTTACATGTAAATCCAACATAAATTGAGATAAAGCTCTATGTAATCTAGCTACCTTCCCTCTCATAAATGAAAATCTAGAACCTGACATCTTAACACCAGTAGTAAGATCTAGGCCCAATCTTTCCCCCAAAGAAATATGATCTTTATAATCAAAATCCTTTTTAGTAAATTTATTTTCAGGAAAAACATTCTCTGGGTACCAACGCCTAATTTCTATATTTTCCTTATCAGTAAGACCCAAAGGAACAGTAGAATGAGGTAAATTTGGCAAAGACAATAAAATATCATTTATCAGAATTTGATAATTAGAGAGTTCCTTTTCTAGATCTTTGAGTTGACCAGGAATAGACTGAGACTCCAAAATCAATTCATCTGCATCTAAATTTTGCGATTTCAAAAAACCTATTTGCTTAGCTAAAACATTACGTCTAGCTTGTAAAGACTCTGTTTCTTGTTGAATTTTTTTTCGATTGAACTCAACTCTTTCAAATTCATTTACATTAAAATCAAAACCACGAGAAAGTAAACTTTTTGCTACTTTTTGTGGATCACTACGTAAAAAACCAATATCTAACATTGCTTTAATAATAAATAAGTTATAAGTGAATAAATAAATAAAAATTAACTTTTATTTTTTTCCTGTTTATCTAAATTTTTCAAAAAAACCAGCTTTTGTTTTATTTTTGCCTCCAGCCCAAATTCAGTAGGTTTATAAAAAACAGCATCTAATCCATCTGGAAAATATTGTTCTAAAGGAACATACCCCAATGGTTCATTGTGAACATATCTATAATCACGCCCATACCCTAATTTTTTTTCAAACATTGTCGATGCGTTACGTAAGTGTAATGGAACTGGATTACTACCATGTTTTTTCACATATTGCATTGATGACTTATAAGCATTATAAACAGAATTTGACTTTGCCGCACAAGACATATAAACAATAGCATTAGCCAATGCCAACTCACCCTCAGGAGAGCCCAAACGTTCGTATGTATCTGCACAACTCATACTCAAAGCAATAGCACGAGGATCTGCTAATCCTATATCCTCTGTAGCAAATCTTAATAATCTTCTTATTAAATAAGATGGATCGACACCACCATCAATCATTCGTTGAAACCAATATAAAGCAGCATCTGGATTTGAACCTCTCATAGATTTATGTAAAGCACTCATTTGATCATAAAAAGCATCACCTCGCTTATCAAAAACATTTAAGTCTTTTGAAAAATTATTTACAAACCAATTATGATCAATCTCATATACATTAGAAGCAAGAGCATGTTCAAATAAAATATCTAAATAATTGATTAACTTTCTACCATCCCCATCAGAAAAACTTATTAAATTAACACAGACATCTTGGCTTAAATTAATACTCTTTGGCGATAAATCTTTATTCAGGAAATCTAACGCCCTCAGTAATATTTTTTGCAAATCATCAAAATTCAGTGGTTTCATAACATATACTTTAAGCCTTGAAAGCAACGCTGAATTAATTTCAAAAGCAGGATTTTCCGTGGTAGCTCCTACAAAATAAAACAATCCTTCCTCTATATATGGTAAAAAAACATCTTGTTGAGACTTATTAAAACGATGAACTTCATCAACAAATAATACTGTATCTATTCCTTTATTTTTTGATTTTTCAGCATTATAAATAATATCTCTTATCTCTTTTATTCCACTTAACACAGCCGACATAGATACAAATTCAAAACTAGATGAGTCAGATAACAGACGAGCTAATGTGGTTTTTCCAACTCCTGGAGGTCCCCATAAAATCATTGAATGCATTTTATTCTTTTCTATAGCAAGTCTTAAAGGCCTTCCATCGCTAAGCAAATGGTCCTGTCCAACAAAATCCTTTATTTCTTTAGGCCGCAAAAGCTCTGCAAGTGGAACACTCATATTATTCACCATATAAAATATAAAAACACTCTACATGTTTATAATTTCTACATCATCAGGAAGAATTAACTCAAAAAAACTATCTGATAACAAACCATCAAACTCAACATTTAAAAAATCTATTGAAATAACTCTATCAAAAACATCTACCATTGAAATTCTATGAATAAAAGTATCTAAGAGAACTAAATTAATCTCTCTAAAACCCATATCAAAATTTAAAAAATCAGCCGACACTAAGACGCAATTATCCCGTTCTTCATATTTGTTAACTTTCAATATCTTATTTAAATTATGATCAAGAAAAATAAAAGAAAAATAACAACCATCAATTCTTTTGATTATTAATTGATTCAAAGAAATATCGTATTGATTAATACATTCGCCATCATAAACTACAATCTGATCATTTCCAGAAAATAACTCTAGCCTAATCTTATTAGGCCTTTTAATATAAAATTTACCTTTTTGAATAAACTCACTATTATCATTATATTGAGTAGTTTGTATAAAATCACCATGTATACATTTATGATTCTTATATAAATCTATAACTAAAGAATTATTATCTATAGACAAAACATGAAAACTAAAAAAATAGAAAAATATAACTAACCATAAATTTATCTTCTTAAACATCGTCGTTATTCAAAGCAATAAGTATTTCACGATTTCCATTAGAAGACATTTTTGAAACCATACCTTCTTTTTCCATTTGCTCTAACAATCTTGCTGCTCGATTATAACCAATTCTCAAGTGACGCTGGACTAAAGAAATAGAAGCCCTCTTATGTTTTATAACAATTTCACATGCTTTATCATACATTGGATCATCATCATGAGTCTCAATCCCTGTTATGCTATTTATATTTTCAGAACTATCTGAAGATTCACTATCCAATATACCTTCAATATAATTTGCTTCACCTTGTGATTTAAAATGGTCAACAACCCTATGTACCTCATCATCACTAACAAAAGCACCATGTACCCTGACAGGAAAACCAACTCCTGGAGGTAAATATAACATATCACCTTGACCTAATAAATTCTCCGCACCAGATTGATCCAGTATAGTACGAGAATCTATTTTTGATGATACCTGAAAAGCAATTCTTGTCGGAATATTTGCTTTAATTAAACCAGTAATAACATCAACACTTGGACGTTGTGTCGCCAATATCAAATGAATGCCAGCAGCTCTAGCTTTTTGTGCTAAACGAGCTATTAATTCTTCTATCTTTTTTCCAACCACCATCATTAAATCAGCCAATTCATCAATAACCACAACGATTGCTGGCATTCTCTGTAGAAACTCAGGATTATCATCACTAATTGAAAATGGATTTTTAATCATATTATGAGATATAGATGCTTCTATTATTTTTTCATTATAACCTGCCAAGTTACGTACACCCAATTTGCTCATAATCTTATATCTCCTTTCCATTTCACCTACACACCACCTAAGTGCGTTAGAAGCTTTTTTCATATCAGTAACCACATTAGTTAATAAATGTGGTATTCCTTCGTAAATGCTCATCTCAAGCATCTTAGGATCTATTAAAATTAGCCTTATTTGAGAAGGATCAGACTTATATAACAGTGATATAATCATTGCATTAATTCCAACAGATTTACCAGATCCAGTAGTTCCAGCCACCAACAAATGAGGCATCTTAGCTAAATCTGCAATAATTGGATTGCCTGCAATATCTTTACCCAAAGCCATAGTTAGCACAGAACTGCTATTAAGATAAACTTCAGAATTTAAAATCTCAGACAAGTTAACAGATTGACGTTTTTTATTTGGCAGTTCCAAGCCCATAAGATTTTTACCAGGAATTGTCTCTACAACTCGAATACTCGCAACACTAAGGGCACGAGCTAGATCTCTAGCCAAGTTAACAATTTGACTGCCCTTTACACCAATGTCAGGTTCTATTTCATATCTTGTTACAACTGGGCCAGATTCAGCCAAAACAACCTTTACGACAACACCAAAATCAGAAAGTTTTCTTTCTATTAATCTAGATGTTGACTCTATTATTTCTGGAGTCACATAAAATTGATTTTCTTTTGGAGGGTCAAGCAAAGACAAATCTGGATTAATAGTAGTAATTTGATTATCATGTGCTATTGATTCTTTATTATTCTTATCATAGAAACCAATATTATCTTCTTTATTGTCTATTATCTCATCATTAAGATCTGAGTCATTGTCATTAAGATCTGAGTCATTGTCAGAATTTAAATAAAAATTCTCACTGCTAGAATATGAATTATTATCAACATCATTATTACGATTAGAAATATTCATTAATTTTTTTTTATCGAAAGAAGAATCTTTCTTGATAAAAGAAGTCCTATTTGAAGTGTTATCTTTTTTATCTAAAACCTTGCTCTTTATGAAACCATTAATCAAATTTTTAATAACCCTAACAACAAAATTAATCACACTAAAAACCAAACGTCTAATGTAATTACAAAAATTTAACATACAACTAAATAATCTATTCAGCAATGAACCAAAATACTCAAAAAAAGATAGCCAAGAAAAAGAAAAGAATAAACCAACGCCTATAAAAAGCATTGCCAAAAAAATCAGATTAGTAACAATATACCCAAGATAGAAATATAAAAAATCTACCATCATACTGCCAATCAAACAATTTAATGAACAGATGTTAGAAAACCTTATAGGGAGATATTGATAGAAAAAACCTATGTATAATGACTCTATACCTGATGATCCTAACAACACAAAAATAAAACCAATAATTCTTTCTAAATAAATAGAATTCCATATAGAAATATTTTTACTATCATAATTATTTAATCTAGAATCTAAATATCTATAAAAAACAAACACCCAAGAAAACATTAAAAAAATGAACCACCAAGATGAAAATCCTAGAAAAGTTATAAAAAAATCAGATATGTAAAAACCTAACACTCCACCTTTGTTTTGCAATTTAGCATCCAATGAATACCCTTGAAAGTTTAGTCTATCATCAAAATTCCAAGTAACTAAACTTACTGTTACCCATATAGAAATAAGAATAAATAAAATAAAAATAGCTTCACAAGATATAGTAGAAAGCTTTATTGATTGAAAAATATTTTTCAGTTTGTTTCTGAACTTTAAGATATTTTGAAAAATTTTATATTGTTGAGACATACAGAAAATGATAATTTAGTTATTTTAACTTATATAGGTAAAACAATGTCTAAAACTAAACATGTTAAAGTTTTAATAATAGGTTCCGGACCAGCAGGATATACAGCGGCAATATATGCTGCTAGAGCAAATCTTAATCCTTTAATTATTACAGGATTAGATAAAGGCGGTCAATTAATGAATACTCTAGAAGTAGAAAACTGGCCAACAATGTCAAACGGAATTGATGGTCCTAGTCTTATGGATCTATTCTTAAAGCACGCCATTAAGTTTAATGTTAAAGTAATTTCTGACATTATGATAGATGTAGATTTTTCAAAAAGACCTTTTATTGTAAAAACAGAAAGTGGAATTGATTATATTTGCCAAACAGTAATTATAGCAACTGGAGCAACAGCAAAGAAACTAAATATTCCATCTGAGGAAAAATATTCAGGAATTGGCGTGTCATATTGTGCAACATGCGACGGTCCATTTTATAAAAATAAAAATGTATTAATCATTGGCGGAGGAAATACAGCTGTAGAAGATGCTTTATATTTATCTGGATTATGCAAAAAAGTAACACTTATACATCGTCATGATAAATTTAAAGCAGAACCAATTTTAATGGATAAACTTACAAAAAAAATAAACTTGGGATTAATAGAATTAAAAACTTTTTACAAATTAGAGGAAATATTAGGAGATGATGAAAGCATTACATCAGCAAAAATAATAAATATAAAATCAAAAACAAAAGAAATAATAAATATCGAAGGAGTATTCATAGCCATAGGACACGACCCAAACACATCAATTTTTAAAAACAAACTTGCCATGTCTGATGGTTACATCTTAACCAACAAAGTAAATGAGAATTACCAAACAATGACATCAATACCAGGAATATTTGCCGCAGGAGATGTTCAAGATAAAATATACAAACAGGCAATTACAAGCGCTGGAACAGGATGCATGGCTGCATTAGATGCTCAAAGATGGCTAGAAAACAATGAATAAGTTCATTTTTACAAAATTTGAGGATTTTAAAAATAGTTACCACAATAAAAAAAAAGACATTAAAACCACAAGAAATAAAAACTGTAAACAACAAATAAAAAATAATAATTATGATATAATAGAAAACTATATATCTGATGAATTGGACGTATCCACACTACTCTCTGAAGACGGTACGTCTTATATTAACAAAAATTCAGATCCAAACACTGCCAAAAATTTAAAAAACGGCAAATGGCAAGTAAAGGCAAAGCTAGATTTACATGGATTAAGAGTAGACAGCGCAAGAAAAGCATTAAATGACTTTATTCAAGAATGCTACCAACTTGATATGAGATGCGTAATCATAATACATGGGAAAGGTTACGGATCACCCAATGAAATTGGACCAATTCTAAAGAAAAAAGTAAGATCATGGTTAGTACAACTTAAGAATGTCCAAGCTTTTTCAGAACCTACTGAGAAAGATGGGGGCTCAGGGGCGGTAATAATCTTATTAAGACGAAAATTTAAACTATAAATGAAATTTATATATCTATCAATTGCAATCATTACTGAGCTATTAGCAACAATAGCATTAAAAAACTCAATTGGCTTTACTAAACTATGGCCTTCATTATTCACATGCACATTGTATGTCATTTCAACTTATTTCTTATCACTAACTCTACAAGATATACCTGTAGGAATAGCTTATGCAATATGGTGTGGAGTTGGTATAGTTCTAGTATCTATAATAGGATATTTCTACTTTGGACAAGAATTAGATACAGCAGCTATAATAGGAATATCTATGATAGTCCTGGGAGTAATAGTCATGAATGTATTCTCGAAAGTCAGCATGGACTAGATAATTACGTATCAATAACATCATAATTATCTAGTTCCACTTTTATACCTGGATTATTTATATAATAATATCTCCAGATAACAAACTTTGCACAGCTATAAAACAACCTATCATAGCAATTATGAATATGATTAACTCTGAAAATGAGAAAATACTATTGTTATCCTGCTCTCTTCTAGTCATTATAAAAAATACTGTTCCAGGACCATATAAAACAGCTGATAAAAGAAGATATTTAAGACCTCCAGCATATATTAACCAAGAGGCAAATATAGTAGCTAAGAAACCACAAAATAAATCAAAAATTCTTTGTTTCTTCTCTTTGGAGGAATATGACTCACCAGTACAAGCCAATTTCAGACCATATGCCGCTACCAATAAATAAGGTATTAAATTCATAGAACTAGTCAACTCTCTAGCTAAAGTAAAGGCCTCTTTAGCTAACACAGTAACAATAAGAAAGATTTGTATAGTAATATTAGTCATCCATAAGGCGCTAGCAGGGACCTTGTTCTTATTTTCAATACTTAGAAATTTAGGCATTGTTCCAGAAACAGCAGCTGTATATAAAACTTCTGCTGCTAATAAAGACCAAGAAAGGTAAGCACCTAGAACTGCAATCAAAAGACCTATCCCAATAAGAACAGCACCCCAGTCTCCAACAACTGCTTGTAAAACACCAGACATTGATGGATTTCTTAGCATAGCTAATTCAGAACGATCCATAATTCCATAAGAGAGAATTGTTATTAAAACCAACATCAATAAAACACCCAGGAAACCAAGTATTGTAGCTACACCAACATCTTTTCTATTTTTCGCATAACGAGAATAAACACTAGCTCCTTCTATTCCTAGAAACACAAAAACTGTTACTAACATTGTACCCCTAACTTGTTCAAATATACTGTTCCAACTAAATTCGCCACCACCCCAAAAATTATTTGCAAATATATCTGAATTAAATCCAAAAGCAACTAAAACAATAAAAATTAATATTGGGATCATTTTAGAAACAGTAACTATATTATTTATATAATCTGCTTCCTTAATACCACGAAGAATCAAAAAATGGAAAGCCCATAAAACAAGCGAAGACAATAATACAGCTAATAATGTAGTTCCATCTCCTAAAGACGGAAATATAGCTCCCATTGTAGAATTTATTATTATTAAATAAGTAACATTACCCAAACATGTTCCTGCCCAATATCCTAAAGCAGAAGAAAAACCTAAATAATTTCCAAATCCAGCTTGAGCATAAGCATGAACACCAGAATCAAGATTAGGTTTTCTACATGACAAACTCTGAAATACAAATGCTAACATTAACATTCCAAATCCAGATATAGACCAAGCAATTAAAGCTCCGAATGGTCCTGTGACTTGACCAAAATGCTGAGGTAAAGAAAATATACCAGCACCAACCATAGAGCCTACAACCATAGCGGTCAAAGTCATAACAGAAAGTTTCTGATTACCAGAATCACTCATATATACAGCTCCTCTTTTAAATTGTATTTATTATAAATTTTAAAAAAACATTTGTACATATTATGATGAAGATTCTATTAACATACGAGTAGAAAATCTAATTTTTTACTATAATAGATTTATTATGAATAAAAATGATACAATTGCAAAAATGTTTTGGTAATTACCACAATAGCTGTAAAATTCAAAATGACTTAACTATTTGTTTAAAATAAGCTATTTAATTAGACTTTAGTATACAATTTTGTTTTTTATCATAAACATTAATTTTAATATAAAAACTAATAAGTGCTGTGAAATTTTGTTATTATCAAACTAAAAAACAATTTTATGTTTAATCCATCACTAGAACAAGTAAGATTATTCTTTATTGAATCGTGGGAGAAATTTAATAATTCTAGCATCATCTCACCTCTAGAGAATTTAGCTGTCAAAACTATAATAAAACATCCTGAATATCATGAAATATTAAAGAACAAAGAATCAGCAAATATAAATTACAAATTTAAAAATTTTAATCATAACCCATTTCTTCATCTATCTATGCATTTAGCTGTAGCTGAACAAATTAATATAGACCAACCATACGGAATTAAATTGGTCTATATTAAACTAGCAAGCAGAACTAATGAACATCAAGCAATCCATGAAATAATAGAATGCCTAGAAACGGTACTATATGAAAGCCAAATAACAAAAACAGAAATAAACAATTCAAAATATATGGAACTTCTTAAAATAAAATCATCCAATCCAATATAATTGATTCCTTATTAATTAAAAGAACTAAAAAACTCTTTCAATCTGTCAGTCCAAGACTTACTTTTAGGGGAATGGCGATCTCCACTATCTTTTAAAGTTTTCTCAAAATCTCTAAGAAAATTTTTCTGAGGCTCAGTAAGATTCACTGGAGTTTCAACAGTTACATGACAATATAAATCACCATTATAACCTCCTCTCATACTACGCATTCCTTTACCTTTTAACCTAAATGTTTTACCTGATTGTGTTCCCTCAGGAATTACTATTTCAGCCTTGCCATTTAAAGTAGGAACCTGTATCGAACCACCTAAAGCCGCTGTTGTAAAAGGAATGGTTAATTCACAATGTAAGTTATCTGAATCCCTTTGAAAGATTTTGTGTTTCTTTATATGTACCTCTACATATAAATCACCAGACTGACCTCCATTCACACCTGGTTCTCCATTACCATTTAAACGAATTCTCATTCCGTCATCAATGCCAACCGGAATACTTACCTGTAAGGTTTTATTAACACTGACCTTCCCTACACCATTACATGTAGCACAAGGGTTAGGTATTTCTTCACCACTACCATGACAAACATGACATGTTTGTTGAATACTAAAAAAACCTTGTTGAATTCTCAAAGAACCTTTGCCATTGCAGGTAGAGCATTTTTTGGTACTTGATCCAGGTTTAGATTTGCTACCTTTGCATTCTTTACAAGTGTCCCAACCAGGAACATTAATATCAGTCGTAAAACCACTTGCCGCTTGCTCTAGTGTAATATCTAAATTATATTTCAGATCAGACCCGCGAAAACGACTTCTATCACCTCCACCACTAGCAGAGCCACCAAATATCTCACCAAAAATATCACCAAAAGCATCTGCAAAACCACTATTCATACCTTGAGATGAAGAAAAACCTTGCTGGCTTGACCAATCATGACCAAAACGATCATATGAAGATCTTTTCTGAGGATCCCCAAGAACCTCATAAGCCTCTTTTGCTTCTTTAAACTTATCTTCAGATTTCTTATCATCTGGATTTCTATCTGGATGATATTTCATAGCCAATTTACGATAAGCTTTTTTTATTTCATCATCAGAAGCATTTTTTTTTAAACCTAATACTTCATAAAAATCACGTTTTGCCATATTACTACTTTATTAAAAAATATCATTTAAAAACAGCGAACCCATAAATTAGAATGGGTTCGCTTAATAAAGATACTAATCCTTTTTAACTTCTTTGAACTCAGCATCAACAACATTATCATCAGATTGTTTTTCAGAAGAGTTATCATTACCAGATGAGTCATCAGTAGGCTTAGTATCAGCATAAATCTTTTCACCAAGCTTTTGAGAAGCAGCAGAAAGAGCTGTAACTTTAGCATCTATATCTAATTTATCAGTCCCCTTTAATGCCTCTTCCAGATCAACAATTGCTTTTTCAATATTTTCTTTATCAGCAACATCCAATTTACTACCATGCTCAGATAAAGATTTACGAGTAATATGAATCAAACTATCAGCTTGATTTCTAGATATAGCCAACTCTGCAATACGATGATCCTCTTCTGCATTAGCTTCTGCATCTTTAATCATATTCTGAATCTCTTGCTCCGATAACCCAGAATTAGCTTTTATAGTAATTTTCTTTTCTTTACCTGTGCCTTTATCTTTTGCTGAAACATGCAAAATACCATTGGCATCAATATCAAATGTAACCTCTATCTGAGGGATACCACGTGGAGCAGCAGGAATACCTTCTAAATTAAATTCTCCCAAAACTTTATTATGAACAGCTATTTCTCGTTCTCCTTGATACACCTTTATTGTAACAGATGGTTGATTATCATCTGCGGTAGAAAATACCTGAGAAAACCTAGTAGGAATAGTAGTATTCTTTTGAATCATCTTAGTCATAACACCACCAAGAGTTTCAATACCAAGAGAAAGTGGAGTTACATCTAAAAGCAGAACGTCTTTACGTTCACCTGATAGAACGGCTCCTTGTATAGCAGCACCAGCAGCTACAGCCTCATCTGGATTAATATCTTTTCTTGGGTCTTTACCAAAGAACTCCTTAACTTTTTCTTGTACTTTAGGCATACGAGTCATGCCACCCACTAAAATCACATCATCAATATCTGATGCTGATAAACCAGCATCTTTAATTGCAATCTTACATGGCTCAATAGTGCGCAATATCAAACTTTCTACCATGGACTCCAATTTAGATCTAGATATTTTTAGATTTAAATGTTTTGGCCCAGATGAATCAGCTGTAATATAAGGTAAATTTATTTCTGTTTGTTGCGACGAAGATAATTCTATTTTTGCTTTCTCTGCTGCCTCTTTTAAACGTTGCAAAGATAGAACATCTTTTGATAAATCAAGACCTTGTTCTTTTTTGAATTCTTGAATTATATATTCAATGATACATTGATCAAAGTCTTCTCCACCAAGAAAAGTATCTCCATTAGTAGATAAAACCTCAAATTGTTTTTCCCCATCTATCTCTGCAATTTCAATTATAGAAACATCAAATGTGCCTCCTCCAAGATCATATACAGCTATCTTCCTATCACCTTTCTCGGATTTATCAAGACCAAAAGCCAAAGCAGCTGCAGTTGGTTCATTTATAATTCTTTTAACTTCTAAACCTGCTATTCTACCAGCATCTTTAGTAGCCTGCCTCTGACTGTCATTAAAATAAGCTGGAACTGTGATCACAGCATCAGTAACCTCTTCTCCCAAATAGTCTTCTGCTGTCTTTTTCATTTTTCTTAAAATTTCTGCAGACACTTGTGGGGGAGCAATTCTTTTTCCACGCACCTCTATCCATGCATCATTATTCTCTGCTTTAACAATAGAATATGGCATAAGCTCTACATCTTTTTGTACAGCCTGTTCGTCAAATTTCCTACCAATCAAACGCTTGCTTGCATATATGGTATTTTTAGAATTTGTAACTGCCTGTCTTTTTGCAGGAGTTCCAACCAAAACCTCTCCGTCCTCCATATAAGCAACTATAGACGGAGTAGTACGAGCACCCTCTGAATTTTCTATTATTTTAACTTGAGCACCATCCATAATAGCAACACAGCTATTTGTAGTACCAAGATCAATACCAATAGTTTTTCCCATGGCGTCTTTACCTTAAAATAAATATCATTAATGTTATAAACCAATTGTTCCTGAAGACTATTTAGGGATAAAAAAATATTTTTCAAGGTCAATTTTATAAAAAAATATATTTCTAATTGTCATTGGTTTTGTTTGAAGAAGAAACAATAACTAATGCTGGACGCAAAACTCGCTCATAAATCACATAACCTTTTTGAAGTAATTCAGCAATAGTATTAGAAGGATAATCAGACTCTATAGAAGAAATTGCCTGATGCATAGATGGATCAAACTTATCTCCTAAATTAGGATTTATTTCTTTAAGCATGTTATTTTTAAAAACTGAATCGAATTGCTTTAGAGTCATAATAAGACCTTCTGTTAAATGTTCTACAGTCTGATTCTCTTGATTGAGAGCAGCCTCTAAACTATCCTTAACAGGAACAAGACTTTCAGCAAAAGATTCTATTCCAAATTTACGTACTTTAGATATTTCTTCTTGAGATCTTTTTCTTGTGTTCTCCATTTCAGCAGAAATTCTTAGAATCTTATCATTTTGATCTTTTACAATAGTTTCTAATTTTCCTATCTGTCCTAACAAGGAAGTGATTTTTTCTTCTAAAGAAATAGTTGTTTCAGACAATGGAGACTCATTATCAACCTCAGTTAATTCTATATCATTCTTATCTTCAATATTATTTTGTATATCCATATCAATACCTATATCAAAATTATTTGTTAAATATCAGACTATTTATTTAAATATCAGACCACTTATATATATGGGTTCTAATTATATTTTCTAGTCCATTCACCCATTCATCATCATCATTTAAAGATTCTATATAATGAAATTCTCTTCCACCTGATTTAAGAAATAAATCACGATAACCACTATCAACCTCATCCAAAGTCTCTAAACAATCAGAAATAAACCCAGGACAAACAACGTCCAATCTGCCTAAAGATTCTTTCCCAAATTCTTCTATTAAATCTGACGTGCAAGGCTCTAACCATTTAGCATAACCAAATTTACTTTGAAAGCCTAAATGTATATTCTTATTTTCAATATTTAATTTATCTGATAATAAATTAAATGTTTCTATACAATCTTGATAGTAAGGATCACCAAAATCGACAGAGTATTGTGGCAAACCATGAAAACTAACAATTAATTTATCAGGAAATCCTTTTAAATCCCAATGAGAGTGAATTTTATTAACTAATGAGTCTAGATATCCACTAAAAAGATTAAACCTCTTAACAAATCTAAACTCAGGAATATTTCTCATTTTGGATAAATAAGAAGTAGTATACTCAATAATACTTCCAGTAGTACTAGAAGAATATTGAGGAAACAAAGGAAGTATTAAAATTTTCTCACAAGATAGAGCTATAAAATTATCTAAAACTTCTTTTATAGAAGGACTTCCATATCTCATGCAACTTCTTACCATAACATTTATTTTATTTTTTAATAATGATTTTTCTAATTTAATAGCTTGTTTATTAGTATAAACAAATATAGGAGATCCTTCTTCCATCCATATTTTTTTATATAAGCTTATAAGTTTCTTAGGTCTACTTTTTAAAATAAATAAATTTAATATAGGCTTCCAAATAAACGAAGGTAATTCCACTACGCGCCTGTCTGATAGAAAATCAGATAGGTATTTTTTAATATCTAATAATTTTGTAGAAGAAGGAGTACCTAAATTTATTAGCAATACGCCTATAAAGTCACTCGATAAACTTATAGGAGTATCAGTAGCATTATTATCACTACTAATATCACTTATCTTTCTAGGATAGATTTCCATATGTATGACAAGTCTCCAGAAATTATTAGAAAACACCAAAATGTAAACATTACAACAATTAAATATAATATAAAACCAAATTAGATAAAGAGTAATAATATACTAATGCTTCTTTCAATGTATAAAAGTATATATCTAAATAATTTGTTACAATATAAACAAAAGCATAAAATGCGATTTTATAAAAAATGTATTTTGCTATAAATCTACTTACCAATTCATGTTTTAACTAAAAAAAGAGATTTTTATGAATTTTCCAACTATTGCTCTCATTGGAAGATATCAAGATGCAGGACTTGACACACCACTAAAAGCCATAGCTCAAGTTCTCAAGGAAACAGGACGAGAAGTCCTAATAGAATCTATAACGGCATCCAATACAGGATTGCGCGCATATAATAACATCGCAAGCATAGAAGACATAGGAAGAAAAGCTAATTTAGCTATCATAACAGGAGGAGATGGTACAGTATTAAGTGCCGCAAGACATCTAGCTCCTTATGGCGTACCTATACTTGGTATAAACCATGGAAGATTAGGATTTATAACATCTATACCAATGGATGAAACATTCAAAGCAATTATGAGCATAATGGATGGATCCTATATATCGGAAGAAAGAATTCTGCTTGAAGGTAAAGTTTGGCATAAAGGGAAACAAATATACTCAAATACAGCACTTAATGATGTAGTGCTAAATAGGTCTGGCGTAGGAGGAATGATAGAAGTAAAAGTTGAACTAAATGATGTATTTATGTACACACAAAGAGCTGATGGATTGATTATTGCCACACCAACAGGCTCAACAGCTTATGCTTTATCATCAAACGGACCAATATTACATCCAGAATTAAGCGCTATGGTGCTAGTAGCAGTTGCCCCTCAAACACTCTCCAATAGACCTGTAGTAATTCCTTACGATGGAATACTAAAAATGACACTAATAACAGTAGGTAGAACAGAAATAGGCGCAAGTGTACATTTTGACATGCAAACTTTATCTGAGCTATATCCGGGAGATTATATCACAGTACAAAAATCAAAATATAAAGCTAAATTTATTCATCCAGAAGGGTATAGCTTCTTCTCTACATTACGACAAAAACTAAATTGGAACGTTATGCCTATATCATCAGAAATGATTGAATAACTCATCATGTTAAGTAAATTACATATAAAAAACTTTATTATTGTAGAAGAAGCAGAAATTTATTTTTCTAATGGCTTTACAGTATTTTCCGGAGAAACCGGAGCAGGTAAATCAATTCTAATCGATGCGCTATCCTTAGTGCTAGGACATAGAATAAATAAAAATACTTTAATAAATATAAATTCAAATATAGAAATAATAGCTACATTTGAAAACAACAAAGTAGCTTGTAATTGGCTTCATGAAAATCACTTCGATATAAAATCAGAAATCATATTAAAACGAATTATAGATAAAAACTTTCGAAGTAAAACTTTTATTAATGATACTCCTTGTACTATTACCACCCTAAAAAAATTAGGATCAATGTTAATAAAAATTTATGGTCAACATACATATCAAGATCTTTTAAACACTGAATCTCAACGAAATCTTCTGGATAACTATGGAGAACTTAATAAATTACTACAAGAAACTAAAAATTACTGGCAGGAATGGCAATTAATCAAAAAAGAACTCACAAGAACTATAGAACTATCCCAAACACTACAAGAAGAATTAAATATATTGGAGAACCAAGCAAAAGAAATTCAAGCAATTAATTTTTCATTAGATGAGTGGAATAAAATTCAACATGAACATACAAAACTATCTAATATTGAATTTATAGTTAATACATGTAATGTGATACTTAACCATTTAGATGGAGAAAAAATATCAATATATAAATTACTCAATAATTTAACACAGCACACAAAAAATATTATTGAAAAAGATCCTTATTTAAATAACATACATAATGAATTAAATTCAGCACAAATAATCATAAAAGAAAGCATTTATGAATTAAATAATTATCTTAGCAAAATAGAAATTGACTCTCAAAATATTAATTTAATTGAATCTAGACTAAAAGAAATACTAAATCTCTCTAAAAAACTAAAAATATCGCCTTGTGAACTAAACGAAATATATAATTCTATATTAAATAGAATAAGCACAATAAAAAAATCTACAAATTTAAAAGAAATAGAACAAAAAGAACAAGAAATAAGAGAAAAATACTTACAAACTATATGCCAACTATCCATTGCCAGAAAACAAAAAGCCTATATCCTTGGCACTGAAGTTACAAAAATAATGAAAAATCTTTCTATGGAAAATACTAGATTTAATATAGAAATTACCGACTCTAATAATACATCTCATGGAAAAGACCATATTGAATTTTTAATTTCTCACCAAGGATCTCCTTCTAAAGGAATTGCAAAAATAGCATCAGGAGGAGAATTGTCACGTATATACTTAGCAATATCTGTAGTTACTAATCATAATTCTAATATACCAACTCTAATATTTGACGAAGTAGACAATGGAGTAAGCGGAGCTGCAGCAGAGACAATAGGAAAATTATTACAACAATTAGGTAATAATAATCAAGTTCTATGTATCACTCATCTACCACAAGTAGCAATATATGGAAATTCACATTTCCTAGTTAGTAAATATCAAAATAACCTATTAACTTTATCAAAAATTGAGTTTCTATCACATTCTCTTAGAGTAAAAGAAATAGCTAGAATGTTAGGAGGAATTAAAATTACAACAACAACACTTAACCATGCAAAAGAAATGCTTCATAACGCAAAATTATGAAACAATATCTTCATAATTTATAAATTATTACACCTATATTAAACATAGTAAATTTCTAAACATGAAATACAATAATATAAAAAACATTATACTAGTAACAATTATTCTTACAGTTAATGGTTGCTGTTATAAAAACATAAATTTTCCATATGTTCCTGAAATAAATCAAGGAAATTGCATTAATCTTGAACAACAAAAAATGTTGAAAATAGGAATGAGCAAAAAACAAGCCTTACAAATATTAGGAACACCTGCTGTTAAAGATAACAACACTAACATTGATAAGTGGGAATATATTCATTATTCTAATTATTATAACAACAGGCAAGAAACAAAAATATTTACTTTATGCTTTAAAGATGGGAAATTAATAAATTTTTCTGGCGATGATTTCCCCCAACAACAAGAATATACTGTAAACATAACAAAAAAGTTAGATGTAACTACAGAATAAAACAACAAACAAATTAATTAACAACGATTATTTAAGGAGTGAATATGCGTATAGCTATAACTGGATCTAGCGGAAAAATGGGTCAGGCTTTAATCAAAGCATCTATTCAAAACAAATCTATAGAGTTAGTTGCTGCCCTAGATAGAACAGACAGCGCCCTAATAGGACAAGATGCTGGTGCTTTCCTAGGATATAAAACTGGAATCATATTGACAGACAATTTAGATGAAATAAAAAAGGCAGACTGTTTAATAGATTTTACAAGACCAGAAGGAACATTGAAGCATTTACAATTCTGTCTAAAACATAATACCCATATTGTAATAGGATCAACTGGCTTTAATACAGATGAATTATCTATTATTAAAAAAGCCTCTGAAAACATAGCTATAGTACATTCTTCTAATATGAGCATAGGAGTTAATGTAACATTCAAACTAATAGAAATGGCAGCTAAAATGTTAAATAATGGCTATGATGCGGAAATATTTGAAGCTCATCATAAAGATAAGATAGACAGCCCTTCAGGAACATCTATAACAATGGGAGAAACAATATCATCTGCATGGAATGTTTCTCTTTCTGAAGTAGCTACTTGGAACCGCCATGGAAACATAGGAGCTCGCAAACCAGGTACAATAGGATTCTCAGTTTTAAGAGGTGGCGATATAGTGGGCGATCATTCTGTATATTTCTGTGGAACTGGGGAACGTATAGAAATAACACACAGAGCCAGTAGTAGAGATGGTTATGCTAACGGAGCTATACACGCCTCAATTTTTCTAAAAAACAAGAAAAATGGCTATTATAATATGAGAGACGTTCTTAATTTAAATCAACAAATCTAAAAATCACTATAAATTATAATAACGAAGGCTCTATATCCAAATAAATACTTGTTTTATTAAACACATCATTCTGAATTGATTTGGCTAAATATAAAACATGTGATGAATTAGCATTGCTATTATTAACTAAAATCAATGCTTGATTCTTATGAACGGATACAGGGCCTATTGACTTACCTTTCCAGCCACAAACAGAAATTAACCAACCAGCTGAGATTTTATATTTATT